>JAZDIF010000058.1:0-21239 GCA_043805205.1 Microcaldota archaeon | reverse complement strand
GTATTTCTGTTCCCTCGCGAACCAAGCTTCAATATCGTACTTTTTCGCGGCTACAATCCCGATGTCTCCGGTGCAAACGCTTACCACCCTGTACGGAATCTCGAGTTTTTGCCACAATTCCTCGGCGTTTTCCAAAAGCTTTTCGTGCCACTCCCAACTCTCGTCGGGAGTGCATAGGACGATCTGCTCTACTTTGTTGAACTGGTGCATGCGGTAAAGCCCTTTCGTGTCAACTCCGTGCGCTCCTATTTCCCTCCTGAAGCATTGGCTTAACCCGGCAAATTTAATGGGAAGGTTTTCTTCCTCGAGAACCTCGCCCTGGAACTGTGCGATCAACGGGTGTTCGCTCGTCGCGATGAGAAACTTTTCCTCCCCGTCTATCTTGTACATGACTTTCTCGAAATCGTCAAGGTCGGTGACCGCCGCGTAAGCATCTTTGTTCAGCATCAAAGGAGGTTGTACGAACTCAAATCCCTTTTTCACGAGGTGGTCCACCGCAAACCTCACCAGCGCTTGCTCGAGCAAGGCGATTTTTCCTTTCAGAAACACGAATCCCCTGCCGGATATTTTAGCGGCCCGCTCGAAATCAGCCCCGCCCAAGTCTTCAGCCAGCTGCTCGTGGTTTTCCAGCAGGAAATCGGGCTTTTTGGTTTTCCCCCATTTTTTGATTTCCCTGTTGTTTTCCTCAGTCTTTCCGAAAGGCACGCTCTCGTGCAAGATGTTAGGCAGCCTCGCCAGATAGAACGCGATTTTCTGCTTGATTTTTTCCGTAGCTGTTTCAGCAATCTTGATCTTGTCCGGAATTTCAGCCGCTTCCTTCAGCAAAACTTTTGCTTTCTTCTCGTCCCCGGCTTTCTTAGCCTCGTTGATCTCCCGGGAAATCGAATTCCTCCTGGCGCGCAGTTGTTCCACTTCTACGTTCAGCTTTCTCCACTCTTCGTCTTTCGCAAGCAAGTCTTCAAACCACTCTTGTTTTTCCTTGTCCCCGCGTTTTTTCAGGCTCTCCCTGACGGCTTTAGGGGTTTCCCTGCAAAACTTGATGTCAAGCATTTTTCAGTTCACTTTATTTCCAGCAGTTCGCTCCTAGCCTTTTCCACCTGCGCCCTTATCGAATCCTGCTTTGACTTCAACGCCCCGACGAGCGAGGAGGAGTATTTCAAAACCATGAGGTTGTCGTAAACGCTTTCCATGCACTCAAACAAGTACTCCGCTTCCTTCCGATCCTTGTGCTTTAATGCGATAAGCATCGCCCTGCGCAATTCGCCCACGGTGTCCGCCAAGCCGCTCAAAAACTGGCGGTAGTCTATGCCGAGCTTTTCGAAGTCTGGCAGGGGTTTTTTCTCCAAAATCGCCATGACGCTTTTCACTTCAACGTACTCCTGGAACGCCTGTGAAGCGGTTCCTTCGAAACCCTCTTTGATTTCAGAGAGTCTCCTCGCCTGCTCGTCTATTTTCTTGGAAAGTTCTTTAGCCTGCTTGAAATCCCCGGAGTGAAGGTGTTTGATGGCGTTAGCGCAGTCCCGGATCAACTGCCTGCTCAGGACGATGACCTGGTCCTGGCGTTTTTCCATTTCATCCAGTTTTCTGGAGATTGAAGAAACGGTTTTCGACAAGTTTTTCAAAAGCAACCACCACTAATGCGAGAGTTAATATATTTTCCAGATTTGGTTTAATAACGTTGGCAGGACGAGGTGGGTTTTCGGTTGTTTGAAGTCATCGGAATCGCAGGCGCTTTTCTCGTCGTGATAGCTTGGATTTTCGAAGTCAGGCAGATTATGGCGCGGCACCACTCTCCGTTGGATTGGAACTTCGGGCTTTTGTACTTCGCGGGAAGCGTTTTTCTCGTTGCTTACGCCTTGGCCATCAATGCGGGAGTATTCGCTTTCCTCAACCTCATGGCCGCGCTGCTGGCGTTGGTAGGATTGTACTACAAGTGGATGGAGAAAAGGAAAAAGGAGAATGCTGTTAATATGGCGAAAAAAACTGGAAGAAAGAGGCGGAGAAAGTGAGGGAGACGGTGGTAGTTTCGCTTGGAGGGAGCGTTCTTTACTCCAACGGCAAGTTCGACTCGGCTAAAGTAAATGGATTTTGCAAGATTCTCGTTGCGGCTTCCAAAAAAACCGGCTTGGTCGTCGTAGTGGGCGGCGGTCCCTTGGCGAGAAAGAAAGTGGATGCGGTGAGAAAAGCGGGCGGCAGCGAGTTTCACGCCGATGTTGTTGCGATTCAAGCTACTCGGGAGAACGCGCGCAGGGTGGCAAAGTTTTTGAAGAACAGCGTTTTCGTGACGGACTTTTCCAAAGCCCCTTCGCTGCTTGCGAGGGGAAAAATAGTGGTTTCGGGCGGGATGATTCCTGGAATCACTACGGACACCGTGGCGGTTTTGTTCGCGGAGCTCGCCGGGGCGAGGCGTTTGGTGAACGTTTCTAACGTAGCCGGGATTTACACTGCCGATCCGAGGAAGAACGCGGGTGCGAAATTGATACGGAGATTGTCGCACGAAAAGCTCGTGCGAATGGCGTCCAAGGCCGATTCGCGAAAGGCTAGGGTGAATTTCGTTTTCGACTTGGTCGCTTCAAAACTCGCGGCTAGAAGCAGAATAAGCCTGTATTTCGTATCGGCTGGAAATTTTCAGAAAGCTCTTTTCGGCAGGGCTTTCAGCGGGACCGTCGTTGCCTGAGCTTTTTCATTCTCTCCAAGTGCATTCTTTGAATGTCATCCAGCAGCCTTTGCATTCCCCAGAATCCGGTAGGGTCAAACTTTGTTTTAGGCACTGACCTCAAAGCTCCCCTTGTCTTTTCTTCTATCACGAGCGGATAGTGGAACGGGTGGGTATCGATGGTGAACAGTTTTGCCACGGGCAATACCGTTAACCCTTCCTTCAAGTGCTGCGGGTAGTGAATGCCGCCTTCACCGCTCTTGATTGCCAGCGAGGTTATCCGCGCGTTGGAGAACCTGCCTTCCTGCAAGAGCCTATCTATGTTTGAGATGAGGGCCCTGATGCTTCCTCCAGATACCGCCTCGTCGATGACTGTAATCCTGGCGTTGGGGTTTTCCATCAAAACCGGTTTCACGTGTTTGTCGAAAATTTCCTTGACTATCCTCCGTTTTTCCGGCTGCGTTAACCCCCTGGTCAGATTGTATTCCCAAAAAAGCTGTTCCCCAGCCTTTGTTACTGCGCCTGTTTTGATGAATACGATTTTGGGCATTCTGCCGCTGTTTCTTTCCAGCGATGCGATCAGTTGGATGGAGCGGATGAGCGGAAGCCCCCCGCGGAGGTTTGCTATTATCAAATCCGGCGGGTTTTCGGCGATTCTTTCGTAAGCGGTTCTGACCGCATTGTAGTAAGACTCGAACTCGCGCCTGTCGTAATACCCCCTGAATTGGTATGGGCGCTTTCCTTCTATGATTTCCGCAATCGCTTGGGCGAATTCCTTGGGCGCAAGGCCGGATATGGCTTTCAGCTCGGATGTTGCTGCTATTCCCACTGCTTTGTCGTGAATGCGTTCCGTCAGCATTTGGACGGTTTCAGGATTTAGTTCAACCCCGCCAAGGTCTACCCCCACGGCTCTCGCTACTACTTTAGCGTGTTCGTACGGGAGGGTGCTTATCCTTTTCTTTAGCAATTGCATGGGTTTCAGCCGTAGTCCTTGTCCCAGTGGTGTGCGTCTTCAGTCATGCCGATTAGCTTTTCGAGGATTATCTTCCTCTCCACGCCTGCAATGAGCCTCCTGGCGGTTTCTATAGTGTCCGGATTGACGCTCACGCTGGTAATGCCATAACGCACTACCGCTTCGGCAACTTCAGGATAAACGGAAACGGCCTGCCCGCAGAACGAGGTCGTAACCCCGCGCTTGCTGCATTCCTTGATCACGTGCCTCAACGCCCTAAGCACGGCTTCGTGCCTCTCGTCGAACTCTTCCGCGACAATGCCGCTGTCCCTGTCAACACCGAGAATCAACTGCGTCAAGTCGTTCGTGCCGAAGCTTATCCCGTCGACTCCCAAGTCCAGAAACTTTTCTATTATCAAAACCGTGGACGGGACTTCAACCATGATCCAGAGCTTGAAATCCCTCGTTTGGTACAAGCCTTCCTGGTGCATCAAGTCTTTGACGTTCTTCAACTCGCCCGTCCTGCGGACGAAGGGAATCATTAAGTGCAAATTTTTCAGCCCGAACTCTTCCCGCACTTTCTTTATTGCTTGGAGTTCCATGCGGAAAACGTCTGGCTCTTTCACGTAACGGAAGCAGCCTCGGTATCCGAGCATGGGGTTTTCTTCCTTTGGTTCGAACTCATCCCCGCCTTCGAGGTTGCGGTATTCGTTCGTCTTGAAGTCCGTAGCGCGGTATACGACCGGGCGGGGATAGAACGCTTGGCTTACCCTGCGCAGGTTTTCCGCCAGCTTGTCAATGAACTCCTGCTGCCTGCCGTCCTTGATTATTTTTCTGGGGTGAACGCCGATGTTCGCGATCATGAACTCCGCCCTCAGCAAACCCACTCCGTCCGCGTCCCTCAGCGCGACTTTCTCCGCCACGTCCGCGTCTGCGATGTTGCAGTAGATTTTAGTCCCGGTTATAATGCCGCCGTGGGACGCGGGTTGCGCGCCTGCGGCTTGGGTTGCCGAAGGCTGTTCCATTTTCACTATCCCCTCGTAAACGATTCCCCTCTTCGCATCAATCGTGATTTCCATCCCGTCTTTAAGCGTTTTAGTGGCAATCCTGCTTCCCACGATGCACGGGATTCCCAACTCGCGGGATACGATTGCAGCATGGGCGGTCATTCCGCCCTCGTCCGTCACGATTCCAGCTGCCCGTTTCATTGCAGGAACGAAGTCCGGCGTGGTCATTCTCGTAACGAGAATGTCGCCCTTTTGAACTTTGTTCAATTGAGTCAAATCCAAGACGATTTTCACGATTCCGCTGGCGATTCCCGGCGAAGCGGCGAGCCCTTGAAGCAAAACTTTTCCATTTTCTTTAGATTCGGTTTTTGCTTGAGCGGAAGGTTTGTCGAATAGGCTGCCCAAGTTTCCCTCACCCTTTTCTTGTTTTACTTCGGTTTTTTTGCCCAGCGTGGTTATGGCGCGGGTTTGGACGATGTAAATTTTCTTCCCTTCAATGGCGAATTCCGCATCCTGCGGTTTTCCGCCGTAATGCTTTTCTATATCGGCGCAGGTTTTCGCCAGAGAAATTATTTCTTCGTTGGAAAGCTTTTGCGCTTCCTGGATTTCCTGTTCCACGTCCGTCCACTCGTCGCCCTTGTTCGTTTTGACGATCATTTTCTCCTGCTTTTCGACGGTTTTCTCGAGTATTGCGAAAGAGCTTTTGTCAACCACGTACTTGTCCGGAGTCACGCTTCCGCTCACGATGGCTTCCCCGAGCCCGAACCCGGCTTCGATGATTATTTTAGTTTCGTCCTGGAAAACCGGGTCGGCTGTGAAAATAATTCCGCTTTTTTCGCTCTGCACCATCTTCTGCACTACGACGGCAATGCCCACCTTCAAGTCGTTGAAGCCTTGCTGCTTGCGGTAGTAAATGGCGCGCGCTTCAAAGAGCGAAGCCCAGCATTTTTTGACTGCGAAAACAACGTTTTCAGTTCCCTTGACGTTCAGGAACGTCGCTTGCGCCCCTGCGAAAGATGCGGTGGGCAAGTCCTCGGCGGTCGCGCTCGAGCGCACTGCAACGAACACTTCGTCCGAAATGGACGGGATCACTCCCTTCGCTTCGCAAAGCGTGTTGTACGCCCTAGTGACATCCGCAGCAACGTCTTGGGGCATTCTAGCATTCAAAATGGCGGTTTTAACCGTGCTTGAAGCTTTCTGCACCGCTGCAGTGTCTTCGTAATCGAGGTTTTCAGTATGCTCTCGGATTACTTGCTCCAAGCTGTTTTTCCTGACGAACTCGAAGTAAGAATCGGCGCATACTAGGAACGCGTTGGGAACGGGAAAGCCCGCGTTGTACATTTCCGCTAGGTTGGCTCCTTTTCCTCCAGCTATGCTTAGCGAGTTCTTGCCCAGTTCTTGAAGCCAATAGATGTTTTTCATTCCCAATCACGACTTTAAGAGTGCGCTGGGTTTAATGAGGAAAAAACGGTTTATAAAACGTCTCTTGTAATATCCCCGAATTTAGGCGTAAAGAAAAACTACCGAAGAAAGACCCCCGGTTGGAATAATTATTTGCCTTTCGCAGGCTTCGCTTCTTCCTTTGCTTCCGCAGTTTCGCCTGCGGCTGGAGCCGCTTCGGCAGCGGCTTCTTCAACGGGCTTGACTTCCTCTTCCTTCTTGACGAAAACGACTTCCTTCTTTGCCAAGTTTGAAGCGTCTTTCGAAATGTCGCGAATGGAAATCTTGGTTTTTCCCGGCATTTTCAGCGAAGCGCGCCCCAGCGCTTCCTTGAGCAAAGGCAGGTCTTTGGAGAGGATTCTAGCCCTCATGACTGCATTGCCTGCTTCGATTTGCGCCAGTCTTCCCTTTGGACGCCCGAACGCCTTCTTCATTCCTTTGGAAATACGGTCTGCTCCCGCCACTCCCAAGGCGGTGTGCTCGCGCAAAACCAAGTGCGGGTAGGGAACAATTTGGAAGAAATAATTTCCGGGAATACTTTTCTCGAGAAACTTGTTTGCAGCCTGCCTAGCAGCTTCGAGAGCATTGTCGCGAATCCTCACGCCGTATTGCTCCTGCAATTCCACTTCCAGCTCGTAAGGCTTGTCAACGCCCATCAAATACTGCCTTACTTTGGGGTGCGGAGCTCCTTTCACGTAGCTTTTCCGGGGTTTCCTCTTGGAAATCCTGGACCAGATTTGTCCGCTGATTCGCCTCGATGTTTTTGCAGGCCTTGAACCCATTTTTTAAACACCGTTTTTTCAAACAGAAGCTGATTGTTTTTGAACGCGTAAAACTCGCTATAAAACGAGAAGAAAATAATGCTAGAGGGCTTTAAAAAAGCTTTTGCACGCTCTGGATTTTTTAACCTAACCTTTCTAATGAACGGTATGGTAGACTTGTCCGCCCAGCTGATCCAAGCGTTCATAACGCTGTTCGTAATCATGGATCCTTTCGCCAGCACTCCGGTATTCTACCAACTGACGAAAAAATACGATTTTTCGAGGCAAGTGCAAGCGGCGAAAACAGCCGTTTTGATTGCGGCCGGCGCGCTGCTGGTTTTCATCGTAGTGGGACCTTTGTTGTTCGGGTTTTTGGGCATTAAAATCGAGCACTTCAAAATCGCAGGCGGGATAGTGCTTTTCCTCATTGCTCTGGAGTACGTTTTGGGATTAACTTTTCCAAAAGAGCACAAGGATGTGGATGTGGAAATAGTTGTTATCGGCGTTCCGCTGATCACCGGGCCAGGCGTGCTTACCGCGTCAATCCTGCTCGTGAATTCGGTCGGCTTTTGGACTACCGCCGTTGCGGCGGTAGTGTCTCTGACGTTGACGTTCTTGATTTTAATTCAAGCTCCGAGAATAATGAAGCTCATGGGCAGCACCGGCAGCGAAATCTTCTCCAGGATTCTCGGCTTGCTTCTCGCCAGCTTGGCGGTGGAATACGTTTTGAGCGGGCTGGCAGCGTTGAGCTTATAGTTTTTTCAGCATTTGCTTCAACCCGCAGGCTTTGCATAATGCGTTTGAAGAGGGCGAACCGCACTCCCCGCACTTTGCGCTTTTCGCTTCTTTTTTCCCGCCGTTTTCGTAAAACTCCTTCGTTTCCAGAAAACTGTGCAGGAGATTGAATTTTATTCCGGGGTACTTCCCTTCGGTTTCGTTCAGGAAGTTTTTCACCTCCCCGCGGAAAGCCTCGCTCGAGTACGGGCATTCGCCCAAGTAAAACGGAAGATTGTTGATCATGCAGTACTCGGCCGTTTCTTTCTCGGTGTTGAAAACCAGCGGCTTTATTCTCGGCACGAAGCCTTCCTGCGGCTCGTCAATGATTCCGAACCTTGCGTTGCGTTGAGGTTCGGCTCTCAGCAAGTTCATCAAAAACGTTTGCGCAATGTCATCCGCATTGTGCCCGACGGCTATTTTAGTTCCCTCCAGTTCAACCGCAGCCTGGTTGAGCGCTTTTCTCCTGAAAACCCCGCAGAACGAACAAGCCTTCCCGGAAATTTTTCCCTTGTTCCGCAATTCAATGACTTCGTCCATGGTTTTGCCGAAGAGTTTCTTGTAGGAAAAAACTTTCAGCCGCAACCCAAGTTTTTTGCACATTTCCTCCGCTTTTTTCACCGCCTTGTTCCTGTATCTGTGAATGCCTTCGTCAATCAAAACGGGAATTACCTTGAAGCCTATCTGCTTCGCCATTTTCGCGAGGATGTGAAGCAAAGCGCTGGAATCTTTTCCCCCGCTTACTCCCACGACTATAGCGTCCTTCCGGTTCAAGAGCTTGAACTGCTGGTTCGCCTTCCAAACCCTCCGCTCGAAAACACGGGTAAAGCACTTTCTGCACAAGTTTTGCGCTGAATACTCGAGTTCTATAGCTGATGGTTTTCTGCAGTGGTCGCAAGGCGGGACTCCGTTCGCTTTTTTCATTTTTTTCAAACCACGCAAAACGCTTTATTTTAAACTTTCGTCGGTTTTGCTTTATTACGGTTTACGCGATGGCTTTGGACATTCTCTTGCTGTGGAGCCAACTGGAAGGGTATTTTTTCAGCGTGCTGAAGCCGCTCGTTGTTTCATACGGGGGGCTCGGCATAGCAGCCGGAATGTTTCTCGAGTCTTCCTTCGTTCCCATTCCCTCCGAGTTGATTCTAATCACGGCGGGATTGTTTTTCGACCCTCTCACCGTGGCTTTCTGGGGGACTATAGGCTCGACTCTCGGAGCAATGCTTGGATACGGAATAGGCTATTACGGCGGAAGGCCCATAATCGACAAAATCGGCCCCTACCTGCTCATAACGCCGGAACGCGTGTTGAAGGCGGAGAAAAAATTCAAAGAGTGGGGTGCGCCTGCGGTTTTCATCGCCCGCTTGATCCCGTTCATCCCGTTCAAAGTTTTCTCCATAACGAGCGGGATTCTCAAGTTCAACTTTCCGGCTTTCGTCGTAATGACTTTCCTGGGAACGATTCCCAGGGCCTTTATCCTGGCGTGGGTGGGCTTCGCCATCTTGGAGTACAAAACGCCGTTTTGGATCGCGTTGGGAGTATTAATTGCGTTGGGAGCAATAACATATTTCGTCAAGAAAAAGTTTTTTTCCAACTCGAAGAAAAACTAGCGGCGCCTGTACCTGAGAAGCCCGGGCTCGTGCAAGATTTCGTGAATTTCTCCCGATTTTTTTACCACCAGCCTTCGTTTTTCATGCGTTTCTGGCAAAATGCCTTTTTGCTTCAAGTAACTTGCCACGGCGTCTATCAGCGGTCCTTCTTGGTCTACTCTAGGCTCGACTTTGATTTCAAACTCGTTCCCTTTCCAAGTTCCGGAAAGTTTCATGCCGCGAAAAGCGTTAAGTATGTCGGTCTCGAGGCTCACAGTCTCACCCTCCGTAAATCACTCCGATGAATTCCACCCTGTCGCCGTCCTTCAAAACGGTTTCCGGATGCGCTATCCTGTCGTTCAGCTTGACGACGAACGTTTGGCTGCTCAAGCCCAGTTTTTCCCGCACTTTCTTTATTGTAGCCTTGTCTTCCAAGCTGACCTGCTTTTTTTTCGCTTCTGGAGTGAGCGTGGTTACTGAAATTTTCATGGTTGTAAAATGGTTTTCAAAACCCTTAAATACTTTGTTTTTCCAACGTTGTATTCTCTGGTTTTACAGAATAAAACCGTTTTGATGTCGGACTGCCTTCCGTTCGGAAGGTCCGGAAAAAGGTGATTCGTGTAATATGGGCGCTTTCAAGTACATAAAGCAGAATTTCGAAAACTCTTTCAAAACCCGTTCTGAAATGTACCGGAAGAGGCTTCAGGCGTGGAGAAAGCAATCTTCAGTCTTTCGCGTTGAAAAACCGACCAATCCTTTGAGTGCAAGGGAGGTGGGCTTCAAGGCGAAGAGGGAGTTTGTGGTTGTCAGAGTGCGGACTCCCAAGGGAAAGTACCGCAGGAAAAAGCCCGATTTGGGGAGAAAACCCGCGAAAAACCGCGCTAAGGAAAACCCGGGAAAGCCGTGGCAGTGGTTTGCAGAGAAGAAGGCGAAGCGCTATCACAAGAACTTGCGCGTTCTGGGCAGCTATTGGATAGGACAGACCGGTTCGGACCAGTATTTCGAAGTGGTTTTGAAGAACGAGATGGACTCCACCCCCAAGAGGATGCCCGTCATGGCAAAAGCCAAGCCCAAGGCTTGAGTTTTTTAATTCCTTTTTTCCTAACGCCTTTCATGCGCAATTCCGTCGTGGTAGGGTGTTCCAACTCCAAACGCCTAGCACGTTCTCTGGCGAAAAAACTGGACGTAAGTTATTCGGACTTGTTTACCGACAGGTTTCCGGACGGGGAGAAAAGAATCCGTTTCAACGCTCGTTTGGAAAACAAGACCGTTTTTCTCGTGCAATCACTCCACCCTTGCCCGAACGGTTCTCTCGTAGAGCTGGTTTTCGCTATTGAAACTGCGAAGGAACTTGGCGCGTTCAAGGTTTTCGCCATAGTACCGTACTTCGCTTACGCCAGGCAGGACTTCCGCTTCAATCCTGGGGAAGCGGTGAGCAACAGGATTGTCGCTAGAATGATCGAGCAAGCGGGAGCCGACGGTTTTATCACGGTCAATACCCACTTGCACCGCATCAAGAACTTGCGGGAGATTTTCTCCATTCCCTCGGACGACGTTCTGCTTTCCAAGGAAATTGCAGACTATGCCAAAAAGAAAATCAAGGGAAAGGTTTTGGTCGTGGGGCCTGATTGGGAGTCCACGCCGTTAGTCAAAGAAATAGCGAAACTTTTGCACTCCGATCACTATGTTTTCAAGAAAAAGCGGTTGAGCGGAACGAGAGTAAAGAGCTTTGAAACTCCGGGCTTGGACTGCAGGGGAAAGAGCGTTTTGCTCGTGGACGATATAGCCTCGACGTGCAACACTCTCGTCTCCGTAACGAAGATTTTGAAGAAGAACGGCGCTAAAAAAGTGGATTGCGTGGTCACGCACTTGCTTGAGGAAGGGGGGGCGAAGAAAGCGTTGAAAAACGGCGTTTCTTCGATAGTTTGCTCGAACACTCTTGAAAACAAGTTTTCCAAGATGGACGCTTCGGGCGCGATAGCGCAGGAAATCGGTTTTTGAAGTAAAAGCACTTTTCCAGGGGGATTGAAATGCGATTGTCGGTTTTGAAAACCCAGAAAGACGTTTCTTCGGTGAAGAAAGGGGATTTCGTAGACTCGGAGAACGCTTCGCTGCTGGAGAAAGTTGCCGGAAGGAAGGTTTTCGTAAATCCCTTGAGGGTGAAAAACTTTCACAAAAGCGAGGCTTTGGTAAAGAGTGTTGCGGAGGGGGAGAGTGTTTTCGCAATTCCCTTGTCTTTCTTGCTTCAAGCGAAAGGCGCTGCGAGGGCGAAGTTGTTGAAGGACTTGAAGGCTTTCTTCCGCTTGTGCTATAAGATGAAGGCGAAGTTCGTTTTCACGAACGCTTTCGCGCAAAGCAAGTTCGACTTGAAGAGCAAGAGGGAGGCGAAGGCGATAGGCTCTTTGTTCACCCTCACGCCCCTGCAGGCGAAAAAAGCGTTCGGAATGGGCGGAGAGGAAGAGCAATGTTTAAGTGAGCACAAAAAGTAACGTAGTTGGCGAGAGGGGTTTTTGCGTTGGCGGAGTTCAAGTCTAGGATTGCCGGAAGGTTTTACGCAGAATTCTACTTTTACATCCTCGCGTTTTTGGTTATTCTTTACTTCGCGCTGCAGCCGCACAGGAACCAGTGGCTTGTCGTAGTGGCTGTGATATCCGGCTTGCTGGCTGTTGAAGCGCTGTACCTCCTCTACCGCAATTTGCGGAACGCTTCGAAATCGTTCGTCAAAGTGGATAAAACTAAAATCGTTGTTGCGGACGGGAATGGAGTGGAGTCGATAGACTGGAACAGGGTGGAGAAAATTTGCATAGGATGGGAGAGCGAGGACAAGTGGCTGGAACGCATTTTCGGGCTGGACCCGTCGGTTTTGATTAAGAAGAAAGGAGCTGGAAAAAAGAAGGAGTTCGACTTGGGCGTTTCGCCCGACTTTTTCAAAACGCAGGAAATCCTCGTTGAAATGCAGAGGCTCTACCCTAAGAAGATTTTCTTCGTTTAGACCGGAGAGTGTGCTTTTGAAAAAACCGGCGATTGTTTTCGTCACGACGAACAAGGGGAAAGCGGCTGAGGTAAGAAGAATAATGCGCAAAACGCGCGTTTCGGTAAAGCCCTTGGAGCTGGTTGAGAAAAAACACTTGACTCACGAAGAGCTCGCCAGGGCAAAGGCGAAAGACGCTTTTCGAAAACTGGGAATTCCCGTGGTGGTGGAAGACACTGGATTGTTTGTGGAAGGATTCAAAAACTACCCGGGATTGCGAAGCAGGAACGTTGTTGAAAACCTGGGGATGGGCGGTTTTGCGAAAAAATGCGGAGGGAGGAAAGCGTTCTTCCGAACGATCGCCGCGTATTGCGATGGACGCAGGGTTATGTTGTTCAAGGGCGTTTGCAGGGGAGAGATTGCTGAAAAGCCTTCGAGAAAATCCATCGCGCACTTGCCTTACTTGCGCGTTTTCATTCCCAACGGTTTTTCAAAGCCGGTGGCCGGGTTTTCAAAAAGAGAATTGGAAGATTTCCTGCATAATTGGAACCACCGTTCTATAGCGTTCAAAAAACTAGAAATTTGGCTGTGGGGAAAATGAGGGAGAAAAAACGGTTTTTGACGGTGAGGGTTGAATTTGCGGAGAAGCTGGATTTTCGCACCGGGAGGGCTTTGGTTTCGCAGGCGGTTCTCGAGACTCTCGGAGAGTTGGGGGCTGCGGAAGCCGGCTTTTCGTTCAAGTTTTTCGACGAGGGAAAGCAAGAGGCGGTCGTGAAGTGTTCGGCGAAAGGATTGGATAGGGTAATCGCCGCTCTTGCGCTAAAAAGGTTTTTCGAGGGCAGGGACGTTGCGTTGAGGGTTGTGGAAACTAGCGCGAGTTTTCACAAGAACTAGTGTTTTGTTTTTATTCAAAAACAACCTCGTGATAATGTGAAAATACGGTTAGTCGAGGGCAGTGACTTGAAGCGCGTTGCAAAACTCGACTCGGAAGTTTTTCCCCAAACGGATTTCGCCCAGGGCTTGAAAGTTTTCAGGAAAGCATTCAAAAACCGCATTGCCGGCGCCTCTTTTGTTGCCGAAGAGGGGAAGGAGCTTGTAGGGGCGATTATTATTGAAAAAAAGCTTAGCTTCACCGTTTCCAACACTTCTTTCATTACGAGTTTTTTTGTGAAGAAAAACTGGCGTAAAAAGGGGGTTGGACGGAGTTTGTTGAACAAATGCCTTTCTGCGCTTAGACGCAGGGGCATTTCCAGCGTTTCCCTTACCGTCCACCCAAGGAACAAGCTTGCAATTCGCTTGTACAAAAAATGGGGATTCAAACTCTACCGGTTGGCGTATCTGAAAGAACTTTGAATTCCTCTAGCGCCTAAAACAAACTTATAAAAAGCCTTTTTCGGCTAAACTGTTTGTACAGGGGCAAAAAACACGGATTTTTGAAGCCTGCGCGCTTCACTGTTTTTGCGTTTTAAAGTAATTTGGGAATAATTTGAAGAAAAGGGGTGGTTTGTAATGTATCCTCCAAGTCAAGCTGCTTACGATCGTGCTATAACGGTATTCTCTCCCGACGGGAGATTGTTTCAAGTGGAGTACGCCCGCGAGGCAGTGAAAACGGGAGCTACCAGCATAGGGATGGTTTGCAAGGACGCGGTTATTCTCGTCGCGCAAAAGAGGATTTCGTCCGCGCTTTTGGTGGGCGGAAGCAGGCAGAAGATTTACCAGATTGACAATCACGTTGCCGCTTCATCCTCGGGGTTGGTTGCCGATGCTCGCAAGCTCGTCGACATGGCTCGCCTGGAAGCGCAGAGGCACAGGCTGATTTATGATGAAGCAATAAACGTGGAATTGCTTTCAAAGAAAATCGGGGACCACATTCAGGCTTACACCCAGTACGGCGGCGTGAGGCCTTACGGGGTTTCCTTGCTTATAGCAGGTGCGGACGGGTCGTTGCGTTTGTTTGAAACCGACCCGAGCGGCGCGTTGTTTGAGTACAGGGCGACGGCAATAGGCAGCGGGAGGAAGGCGGTTGAAGAGTTGTTCGAGAAGGAGTACAGGGACGACTTGATCGTGGACGACGGTTTGAAGCTTTGCATCAAGGCATTGAAGAAAGTTTCCGAGGGAAAGCTTTCTTCGGATTTGGTGGAAATCGCCTTTGTGAAGAAAGGAACGCAGAAAGTAGAGTTTTTGCCTGAAGATAAGGTCGCCGCCCTGCTGAAAGCGTGAAGTGGTGGGGAGTCAATTGAGCGGTATTGAAAACACGATTGTTGCTAGGATAGAAAAAGGAGGGGAGAAGTTCGAGATTCTGGTAGACCCGAAACTCGCTTACGACTACAAAACCGGGGCGAGGAAGGACTTGTCGAACGTTTTGATGGCGGACGAGGTTTTCAAAGACGCAAACAAGGGGGAAAGGCAGACTGATTTGACGTTGAAGAAAGCCTTCGGAACCGAGGACGTGCAGGAAATAGCGAAAATAATCTTTCGCGACGGGGAACTGCAATTAACGACCGACCAGCGGAGAAAGCTGGTCGAGGAAAAGAGGATTAAAGTAATAGCCTTGATAGCGAGGAACGCTATCGACCCGCGCGCTAAAACGCCGATTCCCGTGCAGCGCATTCAAAACGCGTTGGAGCAAGCGAGGTTCGGCATCGACGCTTTCAAGAGCGCTGAAGAACAAATGACTGAAGCGATAGAATCGATTCGCGAGATAATCCCGATTTCAATCGAGAAAATGAAGATTGCGGTGAAGATTCCCTCCCAGCATGCCGCGAGGGCGTACGGGACTCTCAGAGAATTCGGGTTGCAGAAGGAAGAGTGGACTTCGCAAGGGGATCTGGTTTGCGTTTGCGAGATTCCCGCCGGAATGCAGGGGGAGTTTTACGACAAGCTTAACAAGCTGACTGCCGGTGAAGTTCAGACTAAGCAATTGTGAGGTTGTGGTTTAACATGAAGAATTTGGTTGTTCCCGGAGAAATGGTTTCCGACAAGCCTTACCGCGGGGACGGGGTTTTCACCGAGAACGGGAAAACGTTTTCAGCGGTAGTCGGAATGGCTGACGACGGGCGGTTGATTCCGCTGAAAGGCCCGTACTTCCCCAAGAGAGGGGATTACGTGATCGGTGTCGTGAAGGATGAGGGTTTTTACGGGTGGATGGTCGACTTGCACGCTCCTTTCGCCGGGAAGATTTCGGCGAGGGAAACGCGCGAGAAGTTCAGCTTGGGCGACGTCATCTCTGCGAAAGTGATGGAAGTGGATGAGGTAGGGGAAGCTTTGCTGGGCGGGGCGAGAAAGTTTTTCGAGGGGGAGGTTTTGGAGATAGGCGCGATGAAAGTGCCCCGAGTTATAGGAAAAAACGGCTCCATGATTTCGCTGATCAAACAGCATACCGGCACTGACGTTTTCGTCGGGCAGAACGGGAGGATTTACCTGAAGGGAGGGAACACCGCTTTGGCGGTAATGGCGATTTTGAAGATTTCGCAGGAAGCGCACGTTGCCGGATTGACCGACAGGATTGCCGCTTTCCTGGAAAAAAGCGCGTTGAAGTAAATTTTTTTTGGTGGTTTGAAAATGGCTGGAGTTTTGACTGAAGAGGATTTGATCAAGGACGGAAAGAGGTTGGACGGCAGGGACTTTGAAGACTTGAGGAACGTTACTATCAAGGCGGGCGTCTTGAAGCAGGCCGAGGGAAGCGCTTTCGTAGAGTGGGGGAGGAACAAGGTTTACGCCGCGGTTTACGGCCCCAAGCCTGTTTTTCCGAAGCACTTGACGAACCCTTTGAGGGCTTTGATCAACGCTCGTTACATAATGGCCCCTTTTTCGGGCTTGGAAGAGCACAGCAGGAGCGGTCCGAACAGGAGGAGCATAGAAATTTCGAAAGTGGCGAAGCACGTTTTCGAGAACGTTGTTTTAACGCATCTCTTTCCTAAAACGATGATTGACGTTCACATGGAAGTCATGCAGAGCGACGGGGGCACGAGAATAGCTTCGATTACTGCAGCCAGCGTTGCTCTTGCCGACGCGGGGATTCCAATGCGCGATTTGGTTTGCGGAGTGAGCGTCGGGAAAGTGGCCGGGCAGTTGCTCGTGGACTTGAACAAGTACGAGGATAACCTCGGGGGGAGCGACGTTCCCATGGTTTTCGCCCCGCGCAACGGCGAGTTGTTGTTGTACCAGATGGACGGAATGCTTTCCAAGGAAGAGATAAGCGAAGCGTACGAAATGGCCTTGCGCGCTTGCAGGAAAATCCGAGTTTTGCAGGAGAACGCGTTGAAGGAAAAGTACGAAAACGTTTTCGAGAGGATTAATTCCGAAAGCGGTTCTCCGGTGTAGAGTGAATTTGGTTTTTGAAAAAAAAGGTGGTTTTGTATTATGCCTTTGGATGAGTTGACTAGGGCTTTCGTGAAGGATTTGGTCAAGAGCGGAAAGAGGGAAGACGGAAGGAGTTTTCTAGACTTCAGAAACGCGAGCGTTAAAACCGGCGTTATAGAGAACGACGAGGGTTCGGCTATCGCGACGATGGGCGATTCGAAAGTGTTGTGCGGAGTGAAGATCGATTTGCTGCTCCCGTTTCCGGACAGGCCTGACGACGCGGTGGTGATGGTGGGCTCGGAGTTTTCGCCCATGGCGCACCCGGAGTTCCAGCCCGGCCCTCCGAACGAGAATAGCATTGAACTGGCGAGGGTTGTGGATCGCGCCATTCGCAGTGCGGATTGCATTGACTTGAAAGCTTTGCCCAGGACGAAGGAAAAAGTGATGGCGGTTTTCATCGACTTGCAGGTGCTGGACCAGTGTGGAAACCTGATCGACACCGCGGCGTTGGCTGCAATGGCCGCGTTGAAAAACACCCGAGTTCCCAGGCTGGACGTGGAAAATGCCAAGGTGGTTCGCGAGGACTTCCAAGGGCCGTTGCCGTTGAAGAGGAGCGCTTTGATCTGCTCGTTCGAGAAAATCGGCGAAAAGATAGTCGTGGACGCTTCGGACAAGGAGGAGGTTGCCAGCGACGGCAGGCTCTCCATAGGCGTTACCGACGACGGTTTGGTTTGCTGCGGGCAAAAGTCGGGCGAAGCGGGTTTTTCCAAGCAAGAGCTGTTGAATTTGATTGACTTGTCTTTCGAAAAAACAAAGCCGTTGTTCGAACTCTTGTAAAAACTGAGGGTGGTTTGAAGTGTCCGTTCGTTACGGAGTGAGATTGAGGAAAAAGTTTGCTGAAGTCGTGAGAAAGCAAAAGCTGAAGTACGCTTGCCCCAAGTGCGGAAAGAAGAAGGTTAAGAGAAAGGGCTTCGCGCAGTGGGAGTGCCGGTCTTGCGGATTGGTTTTCGCCGGAGGCGCTTACGAGCCGGAGACGAGCGGGGGCGCTTCAGTGAGAAAGGCATTGTCCGAGTGAGAGTGAGCTTTCGCATGCCTTCATCGGAGTTTCTTCTTTTTTCGGCGGGTTTTCCGGACGCGAAGTTCGAAGAGAAAATCGAAGGAAGGCAAACCCTGGAAAAGATGGCCTTTTTCTTGAAGAGCGCGAGGGGCATTTGCTGGGCGAAAATGTTCGACTTTGCCCCGATAGACCAGGGGGAAATTGAAAAACTCGCTTTTTCCTACGGCAAGCCCAAGTCTATCCGGGAATTGTCTTCAATCTTATCTTCGATAAAGCCAGGCGCGCTGGAAAGCCAACTGCGTTCTTTCGTCACGATGAAATTGCCTTCGGAAGAGGAGATAGCCGCGGGGGGTTTGAAGAAACCCAAGGGCGACCCGGTGGATTTCGCCTTCGCTTTCTTTTTGTTCTGCTTGTGGAAGAGCGTTTTCCCGCAAAGCGCTTCCTTCACTTCCAAAGGCAGTCCGAAGAGGGAAGTGAGGCTGGCCGCCAATTGCGAAGGTTGGGTTGCAGTCAAGAAAGTGGATTTGGTGAAGGCGGAGAAGAACGAGGTTTTGTTCGCCCTCTCAGGAATCTTTTCCTCCCTCAACAAAAAACTTCCCGAGTTCGCTTCTTCCAACTCAGAGGGTTTCGAGAATTTCGTTTCTTCTTTCCTCAACGGCTTTCCCGTGAGAAAGAGTTTTGTTAAGCTTCCGGCTTTGTTGAACGAGGCTCTGGCAAGGGAAGAGAAGTTGAAGGAATTCGCTTCAGACGCTGGTTCTTTGGAGTTGTTGAGGCAGGATTTCTTTTTGCGTTGTTTCGAGCACGCGGGCTTTCCGCCTTTCGTTTCGCTCGGGGCTATAGCCGGGGTTTACCCGGATTTGAAGGTTCCCAAACCCCGCGGTAATTTCGGCGGGAAGAAGAAAAAATAAGGTGGGGGATCTGAGAATTTCGCGCTTTTCTTTTTCAAGGGAATTTCTTTCCGCGAAAGAAAAGCTTTCGAACTCAGGTCGCCAGCTCCCAAAGCTGGCAGGATGCCAGGCTACCCCAATCCCCCGTTTTTTCTTGCCAACTATTTCTTGCTGTCGCTGGGTTTTAAATTGAATGAGCGCGTGACGGAGAAAAAGGGTTTGGTTAGATTTTCCTGATGTCTTCGAGAGTCACGTCGGGCCTTGACGGCGGGTTGTACGAAGACATTCCGCCTGGAGGCCGTTGCTTTCTGAAGTAGTAAACCCCTCCCGCAGCAAGGGCGATGAGCAGGACTATGGCGCTTATCGTGACGAGGTCGAACTGGTTTTCCTTCGGCTGGAGCGCCTGGGCTGTGAGAGTGATTGCAGTGGCGTTCTGCAGGATGCCCGAGACGTTCAAGACTTCCAAATTGCCGGCGCTCAGCGCGTTTTCGTTTTCCTTCAGGGAGATTCTTGCTTCCTGCAGCTGCTTTTGCAATTCCGCAATCCTGTCGTCGTTCGCGCCGAACCTTTGCGTGGCGTTCTGCAAAGCCCGTTCGGCGCTGGAAACCTGGAGTGACGTTGAATTGTATTCAGCGAGTATCGCTTGGTACTTGGAGAGTTTGGCGCTCAAGGCTTGCGATTGGTTTTCGAACTCGGCGGTTCCGACCGCGTTCTGCAGGTTTTCCGTTTCGGTTTTCAGCGCGTTGAGCTGGACTCCGAACGCGGCAAACAGTTCCTGCATGAGCGTAGCTTGTTCAGCTATGCTCCCGGCTTGAATGCTCGCGCCGCTCTTGACCCTGTTTTGCGTTGCTTCCTCGTTCCTGTCCTGAAGCCTGGTTTTTATCGTTTCAGTCAGCACGGAGGAAGGGTTGAACTTGTTGGCGCCTATCACGCCGAGGACTTCGTCTATCTTTCCGGTGACGTTTGAATCGGGAGCGCAACCGTAGTTTTTCCCTTGATAGTAATACGCCTGGGGGAAGTTGACTTTAGTGACGTTGAGATACGCTTCGTAGTACTTGGGGTATTTTTCCTTGATGGGCTTCAAACCCTCCCTGGCGTTGGCAGCCGCGGCTAGGCTGGATTCGGAATCGGATAGCGACGTTTGCAACGCTTCCAATCCCGCTTTTGCTTTCTTCCAGTCCTGCTCGAAAGCCACTACGTTGTCCAGGATGTAGTGCACAGCGCTGTACTCCTTGGGAAAATGCAGCCGGTCTATCCGAATGAGGTACGCCGTGGCAAAAATTCCGGTCTTGCTCTTGTTGAATGCAAAATACTTTGACCCGAATATGCACGTGTCTATAATGCTCGCGGTTTGGTTGAATCCGGAAATCACTTGCGGTACTACCGCTTTCAATTCTTCGAAAGCCTTGCTTGAATATTTTTCAACAGCAGTCTGGATTCCCGCATCATCCTGGACTACGGCGAACCCGTCTCCGCTTGGCTTGAGTATCGCGGTTTCAATCCCGTTTACCGAGATCATTTGGTAGCCGTCGAACTCGGAAACGGACGGGGTTTCGCCTTCCCTGGCGAAGAACGCCGCTTCCTCTTGGGCGGTGAAGGCGAAAGCGAAAGAAGCGACAACTAGCCCGAATGCCAAAAGCAAGAAACCGTTTTTAATCAGTGAAACCATGAAACTTTAAATGCGAAAACGCATTTAAAGCCTTGTCCCGCTGTAGCTCAATCTGGCTGAGCATCCGACTGTAGCCTGAGAACTTTTCTTTCAAAAAGAAAAGTTCATTAAAGAAAAAATAACGCGGTATTCGCGGAAATCGGAGGGTTGCCGGTTCAAATCCGGCCAGCGGGACTCATGCTTTTTCACAACAATTAAAAGCGTTCAAGAAAAAGTTTTTTTGAGTTGTGCCTTGGTAGTGTAGTGGCCTAGCATTCCAGCCTGTCACGCTGGAGACCCGGGTCCGAATCCCGGCCAAGGCGCTATCGTCTGTTTATGGAGCCCTTTTTGGCTCCCTCTAAACAGTTTTTCCAACAAGATCGTTAGCTCTTGGCTTTTTCCGTCTTTTACAGCGTCGTCAAAGGCCTTGCTTAAGACCTCGGGAGTGAGGATCAAGTTCAAAATATCGCCTTTGGCTTTAGCCGTTGCCTTTTCCTCGTCAAGCTGGCCGTATTCAAGCTCTTTTAAGACTTGGAGCGTGTCCTCGTCGTTCAAGTGGCTATAGACTCGCGCCATCTTGGAGTCTGGCGAGTGTCCGGCGAATTTCTTATGTACTCTCTCGCGCATTACCTTATCTAATTCGGTTAATCGGCTATGCCGGAGTAAATACGGCCAAACTTTCTTTTTCAAACCGGATCGTCTCGCGGCGTTGTCGATCAAGCGCTTTAACGCCGACGGCATTAAGGGTTTTAGATAATTGCTCTTGTCCAAACCAACGAATAGCGTCGAGTTTTTCTTGTCTTTGAGCGGATTAGAGGCGAGCCAATCGCGGAGCAAAGGCGCGTATTCCATAACATAAAGCGTTCGGCGAGCGTATTTCGTCTTGCCTTCGGTTATTTCTAACTCGATTCGATCCGGCTTTTCTACAATCTTGTCTAAAGTCAAGGTCAAAATCTCGCTCGGCCGTGCGGCTGTTTCGTATAGAACGCCGATTAACGCCTTGTCTCGCGAGTTATAGCAAGAGGCGATCAAGAGTTTAACTTCGGCCGGAGAGATCAAGTCTTTACGCAAGAGGTTGTTTTCTCCGTGCGGTTTTTTTACCCACGAAACCAACTCCGGCGTATTGTCGCTTTTCTTCAACCACTTGTAAAACTTCTTTAGGAAAACGATTAAGTCGTGCTTTCCCCACGCCGAAAAG
>JAZDIF010000057.1:0-9234 GCA_043805205.1 Microcaldota archaeon | reverse complement strand
CTTTTCATAATGGGCAACGTTGCGCTGTTCCAGCCGTGGGCGTGGGACAACACGAAAATCTTCCTGCACTTTTTCCTCTTTGCGAGCATCGCCACGGCGTTGTTCTTGAATTCCCTGCTTGAATCGAAGAAGTTCCGAGTTGCTTCCAAAGCGATTGTCGCTGCGATAGTCTTCCTTTCAATAGCATCTGGAGTATTAGCGTTGTTTTGGGTTTCGTGGGGCGATAACGCGAGGTACGAAGTTTTTTCCAAGAAGGATTTTGTGTTGGCGGAGTGGGTTGGGAAAAACACTCCGCAGGACGCGTTGTTCGTTTCGTCCCAAGTTCCGCAAAACCCCGTTTTGGCTCTTGCTGGGAGAAAGTTGGTTGCAGGTTACGACGGGTGGCTGTGGAGCCACGGTTTGAATTACTCCAAAAAGCTGGATGATTCCAGAGTGATGTTTTCAAAAGCCGACTGCCGGTTGTTTGCAGAGTACGGCGTGGATTTTGTTTTCACGAGAAGCTGGGAGTCGCAAAACGCTACTGTCTTCCAGAACAACCCTTCTTTCAAGGTCGTCTACAAGGACTCTTTGGGAAACAAGATTTTCTCTGCAAACTGCGTAGTGTAGGCAAGGGCTTCTTTCAAAACGAACGCTGCGAGGATTGCAAGGGGGATTTGCAGGAACACCAGGAACCTGTCCATGAACACTTTTACTCCCAGCAAGTCGTTTTTCACGAAAAGAAATCCTGTTAAAGCCAAAGCTATGAGCAAAAGCTCTTTCTCCTTGGGCTGCAGCGCGTTTCTCGCGGTTAGCAAAACCAGCCCGAGAATCCCGCCTATCCCAACCACCAAACCCGTTTTTTCAAGGTAGTAGTTGAACGCTACGGCATTCCCCTCGTGCTGGGAGAACTGGGCCAAGTCGAAAACGTTTACGTTCCCCAAAACGAAAAAGTGCCATCCGGCGTAAGCCACGAGCGCAAGCGCCCAGCACAACAACGCCGTCCAGCCGGCTTCCTTAGGCAAAGAGATTTTCTTTGTTTCAGTAAACTTTACGGCAAAAGAAAAGAATGCGAAGGCGAACGCCCCGGCGGCGAGGAAAACTATTGCTTCTTGGTGAACCAGCGCAATGGCGAGAGTCAACGCCAACGCGGTTTTCTTCTTGTTCGCGGCTATCGCGTAGAAAGCGAAGGGAAGCAAAACCAAGCCCAAAGCTTGCGGCAACGGTCTTACGGTATAGATGAGCAATTCCGAAGGCAGGGAAGCGAAGAAAGCCGCTGCTATCCCCGCAATGTTCCCGAACAATTCCCTAGCTAGAAGGAAAAACCCGATGGGCAAGAGCAGGGCGAAAAGCATTACCAACAACCGTTGTGCGAAATCAGCGTTTCCTACTAGTGCCATGGTTCCGGCTAAAACTATTCTGTAGCCGGGCACGTACAACGAGGGAATCCCGCCGCCGTAGGAATAGTCGTTCTGCAGCGGGTATTCGCCGTGCTTCAGCAAATGCTGTGCAAAGGCAACGTGGACGTTCGTATTGCCATATGTGGGGTAATACCACTCTCTCCAAATCATGGAGTGCGAGAAAATGCTTACGGCAATGGCCAAAGCCAGCGCGATTAAAACCAACCTTTTCTCGCTAAGCATGTTATCACTTTACCCTGTAAATCTTGTGCCCGTTGTCGAAAACCTTCTCGAAATACTCGGAGTCTTCGAAAATCGAGTAGTTCGGGCTTTTCCACTCGAAACCCGCGAACACGGCCCTGTCGGGAACCCACGCATAAGAAGCGTTGTACTTCTTTGCGGTATTCCACGCGGTTTCGCTTTCGTTAGCCCCGTAGAACGAGTACTGGAAATCGTGCATTTTCTGCACTACGTCCGGCACTATCGCCCAATCGCCCCCCTCCGTTCCTTCCCTGAGAATGCTCATCAAAACTTCCCCGCCGAAAATGTCGCTCGCGAAAACCGTCCTTTCGGGAGTGTTGGCTTCAACCCACTTTAACGCCGAAACTTCGTTTTTCGTGATGACAGGGTTCATCCATGGTTCCGCCTGGTACTGCGCCGCGTTAAAGTCTTTCAACGCGAAAAACGCCACTATTGCTACCAGTAACAACGCCGGAAGGAAGCGCAAGTATTTCCGCATAACAGTTGTTTCTCAAGAAAACCTTTAATTCCGTTCGCTTTCTTATCCGCTCTATGATAGCCAGACCTCCGTCGGTAGTGGGGGCTTTCAACGTTATTGCGGAGGAGTGGAACGAAAAACACTCTAAAGCAAGGGCTTGGGTGCCGTTGTTCGAAAAGTTTCTCAAAAAAACGGACGTTTTGCTTGACGCAGGCTGCGGGAACGGCGTTAATTCCATCGCCCTAGCCCCTTTTGTCAATAAAATTTGCGCTTTCGACGCTTCGCCGAAAATGGTTTTCTACGCAAGGAAAAACGTGCGGCAGGCTGGTTTGGGGAAAAAAATTTCCGTAAAAAAAGCGAGTATTTTCAAAATTCCCTTCAAAAACTCTTTTTTCGACGTTGTGGCGTACTTTGCGGTAGTGCATCATTTTGCGAAGCCTGCGGAGTGGAAAAAGGTTTTTTCGGAAATGAACCGCGTATTGAAAAAAGGCGGTCTGGCTTTCGTAACAGTGTGGAACAAGTTTAACGCAAAAGAATTGGAGCGTTTGGCTCACAGGAACATGCTGGTTTCGTTCGTAAAGAAAACAGGGGAGAAGATTCCGCGAATGCATTATTTCTTTACAGAGAGAGAGTTGGTGGCTTTGGTTGAAGCGAACGGCTTCGCAGTCAAGGAAAAGTTTTACGAAAAGAGCGGAAAGCGCGTTGCGAGGGAAAAAGCGAAAAACCTGTGCCTCGTGCTGAGGAAAGCTTGACGTCAGCCGAATAGTGCTTTAATCTCTTTTCTGGCTTTTTCCGCTTCGGTGCGGCTTTCTGTGGTTATAATAGTTACCCTAGTTTCTTTTTGGAAGATGCTTTCGTAAAAGAGTTCGGCGTCTATTCCTCGGTAGTCTTTAACCAATGCATAGAGTTTGTCCATTTCCTTCAGAACGCTCGATGGATAGTGGATTCTCATCGTACTGTCGCCAACTACGAATACCTCTTCTTCGAATTTCTTTTCAACTCCTAGTTTGACTTGGGCTCCTTTTTTCCTTAGTGCCGACGCAGACCAGCGGTCTAGGAACGTATTTGACGGAGAAGCAACGTGCAAACGTTTGCTTTCCAAAATTTCCTTCAGAGTATAGTATTCTTTATTGCCAAAAAAAGGAGACCAGACGTGGAGCCAGTAGCAAAATGCGTCTTCTCCCCGCGCAATTCCTTTTTTAAGAAACGATTTCCACACTTGATCGCTTTTGCTTATGCTTTCGGATACGACGACTTTCGTATCTTCAAAACCCGTTTGCTCAGAATTTTTAAGGCGCAGTGCAAAAGAATAAAGCTCATCTATCCATTCCTGCCGAATGTAATACCGCCTAGTGCTGCATTCGATAACCCCGTTTTGCTCTAGTTTTTTGAGCGCTTTCTGCACTCCGGGATAAGTTGCCGTATAGCCTTCGGAACAGAGCGCCTGGTGTATTTCTTTCGCGCGCTTTGCGGGCGTTCTTGAAAGAAGTTCCAGAATCCCGTCGGCTAGGCCGCCGCTTGCTCCCTTAACCCTGTACATTATAAACAATATGTATATTTTAGGTTTTTTTAAACTTTTAGTTTATTTTTATTTTACCAAATGCTTTTACGGCCGACAGGAGTATGACTAGTGTGGGAGCGGGGATGAATTGGATTCTGCTTTTGAAAGTCTGCCTCCTTGGGGTTTTCAAGCCTGCCGCATCCTTTCTCCCGCAAAAGCTAACGGTCTGGAAGGGCGTTTAAATTTGTTTTGCCAGTCTTGCAGCAAATGGTTTAACGGCAACAGTAAATCTTGCAAGCACTGCGGAACTGGAAACCAAAAGAGGCTAGCGCAATAACCGAGTTCTACCCTGCATGGTTGTGGCTTTAACAGCCTTTGGCTTTTCGTTAGCTTCGTAATAATCGGCGAAATCGCTGAAAACCCGCCTCGTCGCTTCGGATCTTAATATCGGGTGTATCACATAGCTCAAAATGTTTTTTTGCCCGAGTTCCTCGTCTACGAATTTTTGCAGGCTACCCACTGATTTGAATCGCATTACCGCGCTCAAGTCGTCTTCGCCGTACAAAAAGTTTATTTCAATGGGCCACATTTTCTTGGAATTCGTGATTAGGGAAACGACCGGTTCGGTCGCCGGATTGGCGTATTTGTAGCGAAGGAAAAGAAAGACGCTTATCGGCTGGAGTTCCGCCGGAATGTTTTCCCACGTTCTAGTGGAGTAATAGCCGTTTATCGCCCCTCTTTCCTCCAACAACCTTATTCTTCGAAGGACGGTCGGAGCCCGCAGTTTAAGTTCTTCGCCCAATTCGGTTAATGATGTTGAAGCGTCTGCCTTCAGCAATCCCAATAGCCTCCAGTCCGTTGAATCCATTTTCACCTTGTCTTCAACCACTCCCGCAGGATAGCTAAACTCCTCATCCCAAGCGTATTCGTACACTACCCTAGTGGTGGTAGTGTCTACAATGTAATTTCCGTTGACTTCCTCCCTGATTTTTGCGTTAAGCTTGTTCAATTCTTCCAGGGAAGGAGTTCTCGCTGCAATAACGTGAGTTATTTCGCCTCCCGAAACTTGCGAAACGTGTTCGACAAAAGGAATCGAAAGTGTTTTCGTGAAAAACTGCTGGTTTTGAGAGGGGTGCGTTGTTTTGACGAGAATTTGTGCGGTAATCAGCGGCAGGCGCCGGTAGTTGATTGAAGCGGAAATTGCGCCAAGCTTCAACTCCCGGAGTTTTTTCATGTTTGCTGAAGTTTGTTTTTTTGAAAAGCCGGTGTTTCTTGAAATTTCGGTTACGCTCCTGCCTCTCAAAAGCCCTTTTTCCCTTAATGCGTTGGCGAAGCCCAGCAGCTCCTCTATTTTTGCACCCTTCCTAGTCAATTCCATCGCCACCTGACGAACTTTTACTTCGTTGAAAAAACCGTTGTTTTCGGATTTTTATTATAATATTCCGTTTTTTTTCTAATATTTAACCGTTTATGCTGCTTGAAAAGTATTACTTTCGCCTTTTTTTCCCTTTTCGTCTATTTTTCTGAACAAAGGTTTTTAGTTTTGGGCTGGCAAGGACTTTAATTGGTGGGTTGTTGTCAGGGGGTCATGCAGTAAAAATTCTTTTCACTCTTTTCGTGATTATAGCCCTCTCGAGTTTTGCTTCCGCCTACAAGGAAGAAGTGGACCAGAGCAGCACAACCATTAATTCCTACAAAGAAGTTTACTACCTCCATCCTTGGGCCCAGTCTTTTGTACCCCAAAAAAGCCAGGTTTCGAAAATATCTTTTTTTCTAAAGAGGCATGGCGGTCCTCCTGAAACCGGAGACAAGTGGAATCCCGCTGCGTACATTAACTTTTATTTGAGAAAAACCGATGCTAATGGAGATCCCGGCGAGGATGTGATCTCCAAAAGAATTCCTATTCCTGATATTCCGAAGGGTGGAATGTGGGTTGACGTTTCCTTTGAATCCCTAGTTAGCTTAAATGTCGGGCAGAAATACTGGATTCTCTTGCAGGATAACTTGGGTGAGATCAGCGTTGGAGAGTGGATAGAATGGGACGGTGCAAGCTCCGATGTATACCCGCCCGGCGGTTCTTGGAGCCCGCAAGCCGGCCACAGCTCGAATGACCTTTCGTTCAAAGTTTATGCTGCCGTTCCCTTTTGCACTACCAACCAAGACTGCGGTTCGACCAAGAATATTCGGTTCTGCCGCCTTTTCAGGGATGCTCAACATCCCAATCCGGATCCTTTCAACGTTTATGCGGGAAGCCTAACCCCGATTTGTTTGACTTATCCGGACCAGCTCAACAACACTTGCTCGTCCTTGCTTGTTGATGGTCCAGTAGAGCATTGCACTGGAGAAAATCTTTGCGATCCTGAAACTGCCCAATGCAAGCCCAGCGCCTTGAATTCGTTCATAGCTTGCATGGCCACTAGAAGCGCCGCCCAGTTTGTTCCGTCATACTTGGTTGGCAGCGCTGGCGAAATGGTTGATATAGATACTTCCGCGTTAGATCAAGCAGACCTTGGACTTTCAGAAAATATTGCTGCTGGCGTAGAAGTTGTTTCCGTAGGCGCCGCTAGTGCAATATGCCCTTACGCGTTGATTCCAGAACCTGCAGAGCCGGCCATAGCCGCATATTGCCTTCTAAGCGCAACCCCTGCTTTGTTGTTGACTGCTGAAGAGTGCAGGCAGGAGCAGTCGCAAGCAACCGATATTGAACAATTGTGGATGTCGTTGTATGCGGACAGCATTAGAATAGCCTCGTCTTACGCGGGTCCTCCGGCTTCCGGCTATTTTTACAAACTGACTTTCAACGGAGTTCCATATACTTGCAAAACCGAATGGGGCGGTGGCATAATACAAAACCCGAATATCGTTTTCAGCAAAATAGACGTTCTGAGGAGGGTTGAGGACAATTGCGTTAACGACAACACCCACAAGCTCGGCATCAATTCGGGAGGACTGTTTCTAAAAGACGTTTTCCGTAGCCCTTACTCCAAGGCAACAGAAGGTGACTCTTTCAAAAGGCGTTGCAAGTTTCAAAGCGGTTACTCGGCAGACTGCAGTTTGATTAACACCAGCCTGCCTTTCGAACTGGGAGCCGTGAAAAATTACGAGAACTACGTCGTTTACAAAAACAACGCAAGTAGTGCCTGGGTGATTTACGGCCTGAATTATACCTGCGGATCCCAATCTTGCGATGCGGTAGTAGACTCGAGAATGTTTGCCAGACCATCTAAAGCCGTAGGAACAGATTCAGGCGTCAAACAAGAGTTTGAAAACTTTCTAGTCTCCCAAAACATAAAATACGATGCGATAGGCGAGATAGTGTCCAATCGCTCTGCCGCCGTGCTCGTTCCTCCGTGGACGTCGAGTAAGGGCTCTTCAGTCACACTTCCCGTTTCCGGCTCTTCCTTCGAAGTTAGCCTAACCGGAACACTCTACAACTCTCTGATTCAAGCCACAAACTACTCTGCAAGCGCTCTGGAAAACCCTCCAAACTGGGATTCAGTGTGGGGTTCCGGCTCTTGGCTGCCAGTAAAAGCAATTACTGACGAAAACCGGTTTTTGAAAAAACTCGGGCACACGTCCAGTTACGCGCAGTGGGGGGAGCCGTCCCAGCGGGAAACTATAGCTCCATCGATAAGCGTTTCTTCACCGCAAGAAAACAACCAGTATCTCTTGGGTTCCATACTTCTCTTTGATTTCGATGTAACCGACGATTCTGGAATAGACGATAATGCTGCTTTCGTAGACCGGATCGTCAAAACTGGCCGCAAAAGCCAAGTGTATTCCGGCGTTTTCTCGGAGGGAAACCACTCGTTCAAGGTAGCGGCTTTGGACAACAACGGGAACGAGGCAATCAAAGAAATAAATTTCACGCTCAAGCATGTCGAAGGAGATTTGGACGTGGATGCGAAAGTAACCGTGGCTGACGCTTTGATTGTAACCGGAAAAATAGGCGTGAAACGCAACGAGTCTGCCTATGACGCGTGGGCGGATTTGGACGGCAACGGCGAGATTACGGTTGAAGACGTGAGGCTCGTGTTGCAGGGGGTGGAGTAAAATGGGAAACAAAATACTATTGCCGATTTTCATCTTTCTCCTTTTTGCTGCAAGTGTTTGGGCTAGTACTACCACGATAAATCCTAGCGATGACGCTAGGGTAGAATCGGCTTATGCAAATCAAAACTTCGGGAGTGCAACGCGCTTGAAAGTCGGCTTCGACAATAGCCCGGCAAACGAAATGTATTCCTACTTGAAATTTCCTACTTCGGGAATTCCAAGCGGAGCTACGATTGCGAGCGCAAAGTGCAACATAGCGATTGTAAAGAGCGAGAGCGTTCTCAGCAACTACTTGTGGGTGCACCTGAGGAAGGTTTTGCAGGACTGGAGTGAAGGAACCATAAACTGGAACAACAAGCCGGCTGACGACCAGAACAACTGGGCGTCAAAATACTACGACAACGGGCCAAACCAGCCGCCTGACGGCTATGTAGAGTGGGATTGTACCGAATTGTTCAGGCAGGCGTACCAGCAAAGCAAGCCGTTGAACATAATGTTTCTTGGAGGAAACGGAGGAACTACGCAGTACAGAAACTACCTTTCTCTCCAGTCTAGAGAAGCTAGTTTGAAGCCGTACGTTGCTGTAGATTGGACTACCCCGCCCCCAAATTCTCCTCCGTCGTGCTCTTTTGAACCGGTTAACAACCCTACGATCAACGAGGGTCAGAGCCAAACGTTCAGGGCGATATGCTCCGATCCTGATGGAGACGCTCTGACTTACAAGTGGTTCTTGGACGGCGTGCAAGTTGGTTCTGGGAGCGAGTACACGTACAATGCTGACTACGATGACGCTGGCGTGCACTCTGTTTCCGTAACCGTTAACGACGGTCACGGGCATGACGCTTCTCACAACTGGGTTTTGACGGTTTTGAACGTCAACCGCGCTCCAACCTGTCAGGGTTTCGACCCTGCGGGAAACCCGACGATGAACGAAGGAGATACTGTAAACTTCAAGGCGGTGGAGTGCGCAGATCCTGATGGTGACGAGATTTACTTCGCTTGGACTCTCGACGGGCAGCCTGTGGGAATGGACTGGGAAAACTACTCTTACTACGCAGACTTCAATTCAGCGGGGACGCACTTGGTGAACGTGAGCGTCACGGACCCGTACGGGGAAGGCGTAAAGCACGATTGGATTGCGACCGTGCAGAACGTTCCCACTGACAATTTCGTTAGAGTTTATCCCTCGCCAAAACAAGTGCAGAACGGCGAGTCGTTCAACCTGACTATGGAGATAAACGAAACGCAGAACGTTGGCGGAGTGCAGTTTGACTTGTCGTTCGATCCTTTCAAAACCCTCGCTTACGCGGTTGCTCCCGTCGACTGCAAGGGCACGTTTTTGGACAAGGACGGAAAGCCAGTGGAGGGCTTTGCCGACTACAGCAACTCGAACAAGAAAGTCAGGTTCAGGTGCTTGCGCACCCAAACTCCGGGCGTGAACGGCTTCGGTTTTCTTTTGAACGTTTCCTTCACGGCGATGGAGGAAGGGCAGACTCAACTGAACTTTTCCAACGTCAAGGTTTTCAACGACGACTTGCAAAACCCCAAGGACTTGGGCAATTACGAAAACCGCAACGGGCTCGTGA
>JAZDIF010000056.1:0-21023 GCA_043805205.1 Microcaldota archaeon | reverse complement strand
ACAGTCATTTTCTTTCCCCTTCAAGCTTTAGCCTGCAGGAGGTTGCAGGTTGAAAATTCATCGTTGAACTGGGTGCAGGCTGAGCAGATTGCGGAAGCAACATGCCCGTGGCTCCACTTTTCCCGTTCTATCTTCCGAGCGATTTCCTCGCAGGCTTTTTTCAAGTCAGGGCGTTTTTCCACTATCCTAACGTCCCTCCCGTACTGGTTGGATAGGTACTTGCTTACCGCCGCTTGCGTCAAGCCCAGCGCTTTCGCTATCTCCTGCTGGGTGAGCCCGTTCTTGTAGAGTTTTTTCGCAATAACCGCTCGCATTGCCGGCAAATATTTCTTCACGACTTCCTCGCACGGAAAGAGACTCTTCACCAAACCCACCGCCGTAAGCCCGCGCGGGCCATAAGCCGCGTCGGGTTGAATCAATAGCCAAATACTGTGTTATAACGGGGTTATAAACGGTTTGGCGGTTGGTTTTTCACTCGTCGCCGTTTGGGGGGGGAAGTCTGGTTTTTCGGAAAAACAGGGGTTTTACTTGAAAATGTCTTCGGCTTTCTTGACATTGATGCCGTGGTCGGTAATAGTAACAGGGTGGATGGTCAGGCTTTGCTTTGTTCCCCTCATCTTCCTGATGTACATCGTCCTGGATTCCATTGAGCCCATTGAAAGCATGTTCAGCAAAATAACTCCGTCCGCAACGTACTCCTCGACCCCGTACTTGCTGAATTTAAACAATCCTCCTTTGATGTCCTGTTCTTCGATTTCGGAAGTGAGTATTGTAGTGACGCCGGCCTTGCTTACGGTAAAAGCGAGTTTTAAGATGTTCCTGCGGATGTCACCTTCTTTTTCCAAAAGCTGCCCCATTGCGGGAATGCTGTCTATGACCAGCCTCTTCGCGCCTATCTTTCTTATCACGCCAGCTATTTCCACCAAAAGCCTGTTGAAGTCCAAGCCAGAAACGAGCGTGTACTCCTCGTCGCTCGGTGAGCCCGCGCGTGCGCTCGTCCCATCGACAATAGCCATTTTCTCTTTCTTTTCTTCTTCCTTGATGTTCCACCCGAACCGAAGCATATCTTCGCGGATTTTGTTCGGATTCTCATCAAACGTTACGAAAACGCCGGGCTCGTTGTAATCTTCGGCGCCTTTGTAGATGAATTGCATTCCGAAAATGCTCTTGCCGGTTCCCGTCGCACCTGAAACGAGGATGGTCCTTCCGCGCTGGAAGCCTCCTTCTATCAGCTCGTCAAGCCCCTTGACTCCGGTTTTGACTCTATCGAATCCGTCGCCCATAAGTTTAATTAAAACCTCTGGAGTTTAAAAAACCGAGTTAAAAAACCGTTTTATTTGACTTCCGCCTGTTTTCTAACGGTGGTTTTCTTTTGCCTATCCGTTTTGCCCACATGAGCGACGTGCACCTGGGGGCGTTCAGGGAAAAAGAACTGCGAGAGTTGAACATCAGGGCTTTCGAGAACGCCGTTGACGCTTGCGTGGAGCGGGGAGCTTCGTTCGTGATTATTGCAGGCGATTTCTTCGATATTGCGCTTCCCGAAATGGGGGTTGTGGATAGGGCCGTAAGGAAGATGAGGCAGGCGCAGGGGAAGGGGCTTAATTTCTATTTGGTTTACGGCTCTCACGACTACTCCCCCACGGAAACGAGCATCATAGATGTTTTGTGCAGCGCGGGAGTGCTGGTGAAAGTTGCTGTTGCGGAGGAAAGCACCGACGAAACTCCGCGCGTTTCGCTGAAGGTTTTCCGGGACGAAAAAACGGGCGTGAGTTTCGCAGGCGTTTCGGCGAGGGCGAGGGGTTTGGAAGAGGCGGATTTCGAGAAGATAAATTTCTCCCCCTTGGAGAAAATCCCGAACCCCAAGATTTTCATCTTTCACTCCGCAATCAAGGAGTACACGCCGGAGGAATTGAGGGGCTTCGGAGGGGGGGTTCCCATACGCTCGCTTCCGAAGGGATTTGATTATTACGCGTCGGGCCACGTTCACTTGCAGCAAGTGATTCGGGACAATGCTTTGGGCGGAAAGCCGTTGGTATACCCGGGCCCGTTGTTCGCTTCGGACTACCGCGATTTGGAGTCTCTTTCGAAAGAAAAGCACGGCTTTTGGTTTTGCGAACTTGGTGAAAACGGCGAGTGCAAGGTGGAACGGGTGGAATTGGATGTTTGCGGCGTCGAATACCTGCAGTACGACGCTTCTTCGAAAAGCCCGGCGGTGGTGCAGCAGGATTTGCTCGGTTTGCTGAACTCGAGGGATTTGGATGGAAAAATCGTCTTGCTGAAAGTGTCGGGGGTTTTGGAATCCGGTTCTCCCAGGGAAGTAGACTTCACTTTGTTGCGAGAGAAGGCTGGCGAGAGGAAAGCGCTGGTTTTCTACGTAAACCGCAATGCGCTTGAAGAGAAGGAAAAAGAAATCCCGGTTTCCAGCCAGTCGGATTCGGGAAAGATCGAGGACGATTTGTTCCACCGGAGTCTGGAATCGCTGGCGGGCGTTTCTCCGGGGTTGAAGGGGAGTGCGGGCTTGGCAATATCAACGAGGATGCTCGGCGTGCTGAAGTCCGAGCAGCTTCCGGGAGAGGCGAAGGGCGATTTCGAGAAGAAGATAGGCGAAGGGGCGAAGGTTGTTTTCGAGGGCGAGTGAGCAAAAATGCTGTTGAAAAAACTCGAATTGCAGAACATCCGCAGTTACTCGGATGCGAGCGTGGAGTTTCCCGACGGGGTAGTGCTGTTCGAGGGGGACGTCGGGAGCGGGAAAAGCACGGTTTTGTATGCGATAGAATTTGCCTTGTTCGGGCTCGGGGATTTGAATGCTTCCTTCCTGCTGCGCAATTCCGCGCAGTCGGGGTCAGTCAAGCTGGACTTTCAGGTGGGCGGAAAAGACTATTCGGTATTCCGTTCACTTGAGAAAAAGAAAACGGTCCAGCAGGGGGAATGCTATGTGGTTGAGAACGGGGCGAAGGCGCTTTACACCCCTTCGGAAATGAAGCCGGCGGTCCTGAAGATTCTGGGTTTTAAAGAGCCCCCGAACCCGCGCGCTCAATCGATCATCTACCGTTACGCGGTTTTCACCCCTCAGGAGGAAATGAAGAAAATCCTGGAGGACAAGCCGGAGGAAAGGCTGCAAACGCTGCGCAAGGCATTTCGGGTTGAAGACTACCGCATAGCGAGGGACAACGCGGCAGTAGTCTTGAAGGGTTTGCGCGAGGAAGCGAGGTTTTTGGAAGGGCAGGCGTCCGACTTGCCGAGGCTCGAGGAGGAGGAAAAGCAATCGAGGGATAAAAAACTGGTTTTGGAGAGGGATTTGGGGGAGGCGGTAAGCAAAGCGGCGGTTTCGGAAGAGGCGCTTGCGAAAGCGAAAAAGGCGTTTTCGGAACTTCAAACGAATTTGGCTTCGTTCCGTTCGCTTCAGGCGGAGTTGCCTCTGCTGAAAAAACGGCTTGAAGAGAAGAAGGCGTCGCTTTCCGATTGCGCTGAGCAGAAAGAGCTTTCGGAGACAGAAGCCTTGGATTTGAAGCAGCAGGTTTCGGAAATAAAGATAGCCGACGTCGACTATACAAAAACGCAGGACGCATACCGCAAGATCAAAACGCAGGCTTCGGAACTCACTAACGAAATAGGCGGTTTGCAGGTAAAGCAAAAGGATTACTCGATGCTGAAGGAAAAGGGCGTTTGCCCCACTTGCAACCAGGCGATTGCCGGCGATTTCGAAAAGCACGCGGCAGAGCTGGCCAGAGTGGTTTTGGAAAAAAGGAACGCGTTGGAAAAACTCCGCGCTGAAGAAGACGACTTGGCGTTGTTGTTGGAGCAGGCGGTGCAGCAGAATGCTTTGAAGCAGAGGAAGGGGGATTTGGAAAAGCGGCTGGAGAAAAACAATTCTGATCTTCGTTCTTACTCCCTGAAACTCAAGGTTTTGCAGGATGAAATCCCTTCACTGGAAAAAACCCTTGCGGAAAAGCAAGCGTCTTTTGAACTGCTGAAGGGTTCGGAGGAAAAAGCCGGGGCGTTGGAAGTGCAAGTGCAGAAGGCGGAAGCCGGGTTGAAAGCCCTTCTTTCCCAAAAAACCAGGGTGGAAACGCAATTGCAAGACTGCGCGCAGTGCTTGGAGGACTTGGGAACGAGGATTTCCGAAAAAACCCTGCAGAAAAGAAAACTGGCCGTTTTGAGCGAAAGGAAAGTCTGGCTTGAAGGCCACTTCATCCCTTGCTTGAGCGCTATCGAAACGCACGTTCTAGCTGGTTTGAACCGCGAGTTCGACTTGCAGTTCAAAAAATGGTTTTCGCTCCTGGTGGAAAGCCAGGATTTGAGCGTTTCCGCCGGCGAACAGTTCGATCCTCTCGTGGAAATAAACGGATACGAGCATTCGTATCTCACACTATCCGGGGGGGAGAAGAGTGCGCTTGCATTAGCTTACAGGCTGGCGTTGAACGTGATGGTGAAGAGCGTGAGCGCGAGCTTGTCGGAAAACCTCGTGATCCTTGACGAGCCGACCGACGGCTTCAGCAAGGAACAGCTGGGCAAGGTGCGCGGGGTTTTGAATGAACTGAATGCAAAGCAGGTTTTGCTGGTTTCCCACGAGCGGGAGCTTGAGGCTTTTGCCGACAAGGTGTTTTTCGTTTCCAAAAAGGACGGGCTTTCCGTCATCTCTTGAAGAACAACACGCTGTTGCTGTCGTTCCCCTGCCCGTTTTGCTTTCTGCCGGACGAGTATAGGATATAGAGGGAAACTATTCCGGCGGCGGTCAAGAGCAGTATTTCCGTTTCCCCCAGGCTCCCGCCCATCGAGGAAGCGATGAAGGGAAGCAGGACTAGGAACGCGAGCATGGACATGATGCGAGAAAAGCGCTCGACGCTTTTCGTCGTTTTCTTCGCTAGGGAAACGATGCTCTTCTGGATTCCGAACGCGAAGACGATTGCAGCGGCAAGGACTGCAAGCTGCGTGGCGTGAAGCTCGGCTATGTCCATTCCAGCCAGCAAGCGCGCCCACGATGCAGCTACGCCGATTACGAGTATTACCGTCGCCCCGATCCAGTACCTCGCGTTTTCGGCTACTGCGGCAAAGCCGGCTTTGCCGGCGTTTTCAATCGTATTAAGGGACTCGGAAAAGACGATTGAAACGTTCGTCATCAGGCGGTCGAGGAAGGAAGGCGTGATTTTCTTGAAAATCGCGCTCGCCTTCTCGAACTTGTCGAGAAACATTGCGCTCGACAGGGTGGAAAAGAACACCACCACGGAAGTTATTCCGACGAAGTCGAACGCCGTTGATGCGGACGCCTGCTTGGCTATGAGAAGCGAGAATTCCCCGACTGAAAGCATGGCTATGCCGGAGAAAACCGCCTGCTCGTGCGTGAAACCGGCGAGGAACATGCTCGTAAAGGAGCCTATGAATTTGAACGCCAGGTTTGCGGCAACCAGGATTATTATGATGAGCGCATTCTGCTGGACTGAGGAGAAGTTTACGAGCATTCCGATCGAAAGGAAGAAAATTGAAGAGAAAGCGAGGATGAATGGGGAAACGCTTTTTTGGAGAAGGTCGCCGCGCGGAAGGGAAGCGACCATGCTTCCAGCGAGAAACGCGCCTATGGACGGGGCGAGTCCTACTGCTTCGGCCAAGTAACTGAAGCCCACCCCGATGCTTAACGCGAGGAGCGTCATGGTTTCGGCCGCCTGATATTTTATAAAGTAATCGAGGACGACGTTCAAAGCTTTGAATACCACCACGTACGCGGCGAGCATAGCTAGGAGGGAAAAGATTATCGAATAAGCAAGGCTAGCCGCTTCAAAACCGCCGGCGTCAAGCCCTGAAAACACGGCTAACGCAAAAACGGCGAACAAGTCTTCCACGACGAGCGTCGCTATCAAAATCGGCACTTCCTCGCGCTTGACGAGGTTCTTCTGCTCGACGATTTTTATCATCAGGGCGGTAGAAGTGATAGCGAGAATAACCCCCCAGTATAATGCTTCAATCCTCGTGAAGCCCAAGAGCGCCGCGAGTTGGAACGCCAGGAAGAAAACTATGGCGAGTTTTACTGTCGCAATAACCAAAACCCGCAAGCCGAACTGCTTGAGTTTCGAAACGCTGAATTCAACCCCGATTGCAAAGAGGAGGAGTATAGCGCCGATTTCCGAAAATAGGTTTACGGTTTCACTTTGTGAAACCAACGCCAGCAGGTTCGGCCCTACCAGAGCTCCTATGAGCAGAAGCCCCAAAACCGGCGGGATCCGGAACCTGTTTGCGATTACGCCAGCGATGGTCGCGAACAAGACGAGGATTCCCACGTCAATGAGAACGGTCATGCTTTCCCTTCCTTTCGTTACTGCAAAGTTTTTCTTTAAACTTTGTTTTTTTCCACTGAGCGGGTGAAAACGTTTAATATTGCGGCAGAGTGAAAAACTCATGGCGATTGGAGTCATCGGCAGGCAGGCGGTGCGGAAGCTTTTCGTTCCGAAACCAAAAAGTCACAAGGGGGAAAACGGGCTGCTGACGGTAGTGGGGGGAAGCGTAAAGTACCACGGGGCGCCGTTGTTCGCCATGAAAACTGCTTCGCATTTCGTGGACTTGGTTTTCTTCTACTCGCCGGCGAGGTTGAATTACGGGGTTCTCGCGAGAATGAAGGGCGGAAGCGGTTGCTTCACGACCCTGCAAAGCGAGAAAGAGCTTTTTGATTCCGTGGAAAAAAGCGATTGCGTTCTCGTCGGCAATGGGCTGGAGGTAAACCTGCGAAACAAAAGGCTCGTGAACGGGTTGTTGAAGAAATTCAAAAACAAAAAATTCGTTTTGGACGCGGGGGCACTGCATTTGGTCGACAAAAGGCTTTTGGGAAAAAACGTTCTCGTCACTCCGCACGAGTTGGAGTTCAAAGCGTTGTTCGGAAGGCGGGCTAGCGTTGAAGAAGCGGTGAAGCAGGCGGGAAAATGGAATTGCGTTGTTTTGCTGAAGAAAACCCGTTGTTTCATTACTGACGGAAAGACGATGGTGCAAAACAAGAACGGCAACCAGGGGATGACAAAAGGGGGGACGGGAGACGTTCTCGCCGGGCTTGCGGCGGCGTTCGCGTGCAAAAACCCTTTGTTTGTTTCTGCGCAAGCTGCGTCTTTCGTGAACGGCTTTGCTGCAGATCTTTTGGTTAAGCGAAAGGGTTTTTACTTTAATGCGGATGATTTGGCTGGAGAAATTCCGTTCGCAATGAAAAAACTGGTGGGAAAAAATGGTTGAAGCCGCTTTTACGCTGCCGCTGTGGGCTTTTGCAGTCGCCGGAATAGTCTTGATTTTGCTGGCAATAGGCTTGGTTTTTAAATTCAAAAATTTTCTTGCAAACAGCCTGTTCGGAATAGCCGCGTTGCTCGTGATAAACTACTTCGGAACCTCTTACGGAATCAGCGTGCCGATAAACCTCATTACTTTTCTAATAACCGGAATTCTCGGCTTGGCTGGGGCGGGGTTGCTTTTGCTCCTGCACTTTTTTGGAGTCAAACTCTACTGACTATCCTTTGAGTGCCAAGGGGCAGACCGAGGTTGCCTTCATTATGGCATTCTCACGGTTTGCCTGTTTTTGAACGTTGTTTTTAATGCTTTTAAGCCGGGGTTTCTTTTGTAGTAAGGGGTTAGGAGGCAGATTTGGCGAGGATGGCATACAAATGGGTTTGCTTGTCGTGCAACTTTGAGCATGATTACTACGCGGAGTACTGTTGTGCTTGCGGTTCCGACTTGCTTGCAAAAAGCTGAAAAGGAAAATAAAGAGAAAATAAGGGAGCGAGAGTCCGCCGCGCTCCAGCCTATGCGTTTCAATCGCCGATGCCGTTTTCCGTAACGCGGAACACGCATTCCGCATCAGCCATGTTGGGAGAGTCAACCATCCTGGCTATCCTCTTGTCTTCCTTGCTCCTGCGAAAGTAAATGCGGTATGTTGCAATATGCGCCAGAACGTGCCCGCCGATTGGAGTGGTAGGATCGCCAAAGAGAATTCCCGGGTTTGCCATGACTTGGTTCGTGACGTAAACCGCAACGTTGTATTTTTCCGCCATTCTCAACAGCTGGTGCAAGTGCTTGTTTAGAAGCTGTTGGCGGTTGGCTAGCGCCCCCCTTCCGATGTAATCGCTCCTAAAGTGGCTTGTTACCGAATCGACCACGACGAGCTTTACGTTTTTTTCCTTGATTATTTCCTCCGCCTTTTCCGCCAAAAGCATTTGGTGGTCGGAGTTGTACGCCCTGGCAACGAAAATGTTCGCCAGGACGTTCTCCGGATCAAACCCCTTGGCGATGGCCATTTGCTTGATTCTCTCGGGCCGGAAAGTACCTTCGCTGTCGATGAAAATAACGCCTGATTCCAAGCCTCCTTTGTCCTTGGGCAGTTGCGCGTTGACGCAGAATTGGAAGCCCAACTGCGATTTTCCGCTTCCAAATTTCGCGTGGACTTCGGTAATAGCCTGCGTTTCGAGTCCCCTTCCGCCCATTAATCCATCCAACTCCTTGCTTCCGGTGGTAATGCATTCAACCTGCTCTCTTTTTCGCAAGGCTTCCACTCCCGTCTCAAAATCCATTTTCAAAGCTTTTCGAGCCGCGGCAATAGCCTTTTGGGCTGTTGCATCACCCAACCCAGCTACTTCAGCCAATTCCGCGGGCAAAGCGTAAGCTATGGTTTCAACATCCTCGTACCCAGCTTCCTTGAGTTTCGCGGCGCTCGCAGCGCCTATACCCGGCAAATCGCGTATGTCCTTGATTTCGCTTTCAACGCCCACTTTCTTTTTCGCGGGCTTCACCCTAACTTCTTCACCGACTTCTTCCACTTCGAAATCGGCAGGAGCCCCCAGCGAGGCATTTTCGCCTTTCATTCTAAACCACCTCTAATGTGCTCGAATAGAGCACAACCCTTTCCCGAATGCGATTTATAAACTTAACCAGACGTCCTTTCCAGTGGTTTTCAACCAACGCGTTTCATTTTGTTGGCTATAGAAAAAGCCTGTTTCTTCTTCTCTTCAGAAACTTCCACCAAAACCATTCCTTTGTTCGGCTGCCCGTAGCAAACCACGCTTTCCAAAGGGGCGAACAAAACCGCCGGTAGCGTGAGCAGATCTTCCTCGCCTTTGACATTAATCAAAATCCTGTCGTGGTTCTTCGCCTCAACCGCCTTTTCCATCAACTTCGCGGCTTTGGGGGTGATGGTCCCGTGCCTATTGGAAACGGAGTAAACCCTGTCGAAATGGTTGCCCGGTTTGAAGGAAATTTTCTTTCTCTCTATCCTGCCGTCAACGGCAACCACGCTCGGCTTCAGGGAAGAAGGCGCTTTTTCGAATATCATTGCGCTCGCGTCCCCAACGATTATGGTTTTGAAGGGCTTGAGTTTCTTCAGTTCGGAAAAAACCCTTGCAGCCGGAACGGTTTTCCCGAAAGGTTTTTTCATTACCCTCGTTGTTTCCGGAGTGAGGGAGAGTGTTTTTGCGAACGCTTTTTCGAAAACCGTCCCCTTCCGGTCAATCTGCCCCTGGCGCACGCGCGTGGAGGAAATTGGCCTTTCGTCCTGCGTTTCTACGGTTTTAACCAAAATTATGGGCAGGGGGTTGAGCTTGTTTTTCTTCCTGCGCTTGTTTATTTCCCTCGCTCCAGCAAGAGTCTTGCGCGAGGTTACGATGCAGTCGCACTTGTTGGTTTTCGAAATGACCGGCCCGCAAACGTCGTTCAACTCCACGATTGCCGCCCTTTTCGCAAAGCCGTTTTTCTTCAAAAACGAGAGGAGTTCTTCCTTTCTTTTCGGGTAGGGCTTTACGATTTCGAAAAACTTTTTAGTCCTTCGCACCATGCGGTCGCTAGTCAAGCCAATCAAAACCTTGTCGGCAACGGAAAACGCCTTGCGCAACAGCGCCTCATGCCCCTTGTGCGTCCTGTCGAAAGTCCCGCCGGTACAAGCGAACGAAATTTTTTTCATCATCCCACCGTATTGCGAGCGGGCCCGCCGGGATTCGGACCCGGATCTCAAGCTGTCTGCACCCACGGTTTTTGAAAGTCGTGAGACCGCGTTTTCCGCAAGCTCGCATTCTGTCCAGGTTATACTACGGGCCCTTTTGCTTGTTCGGATAGAATTTTGGGCTTCGAAGGTTATAAATAAAAGGTATAAAAGCCCGCTCCCACGTATTGTTTTTCCTTTTACTTTACTGGAAAGGTGTTTGGTGAAAATGTCTAAATCGTGTTCGACTTGCGGAAGGCAGGTGCTCGCAGCGACGGACTTTCTGTGCCCGGGCTGCGGAAAGACGAGAATAGTGCGCTGTCCCTCGTGCAGGCAGGCTAAGAACAAGTACTCCTGCAGGGAGTGCGGCTTCGAAGGGCCTTGAGAAGAACTATTTCCGCCGGGGTTAGGTTGGAATGGCTGGAAAAACCAAGACTGTCCTAGTATGCGGAGTTTTCGATTTGCTGCATTTGGGCCACCTGTGGTTTTTTAGGCAGGCGAAGAAATTCGGGAACCATTTGACCGTCTTAGTGGCTAGGGATTCGACCGTAAAAAAAGTCAAGCACAGGAAACCTTTCTTCAGGGAGAAAGAGAGGATGGAACTGCTCTCGTCCCTGAAAATAGTCGACGAAGTGGTTTTGGGGAGCAGAAAAAACCTTTTCGAGGGAGTAAAAAAAGCGAAGCCGGGCGTTTTGGTGCTGGGGTACGACCAGTTGGAAAGCGTTTCGAGAATGCTCGGCGTTTCCAAAAAAATTTCAGCCAAGGAATTGAAAAAACTGTTTTCAAAGAAAGGGTTGACAATAAAAATCGTCCGCTTGAATAAAGGCTGGATGCCGGAGCGGTTCAAGAGCAGCAAAGTTAAAGTTCATTTGCGCGTCAAGTGAGGTGTTTTGCGTTGGGCAAAGTGTTGTGCGTCATGAAGGTTTTTCCTGAGGAAAATCAGGATTTGGACGAATTGCTGGAAAGGGTGAAGAAGGTCGACGGATGCAATTCCGCGAAAATAATAGACTATGTTTTCGGCGTCAAGGTCATTCAAGCTTCTTTCGTGACTGAAGATGGGAGCGGGAGGGATTTCGAGACTGAAGTCTCGCAAGTCAAAGGCGTTTCCAACGTTCAAGTTGAGGAAGTCGGATTGATCAGCTAGCGTTTCATCCGCAAAAGTTTCTTTGTTATTTTCGTCCAGTGCGAGCCTTTCCAGTAAAACTGCCCGCAGTCTTTGCACTGCCAGAAAACCTTCTGCATCCGGTAAACCCTCGGAAACACTTTTCCTTCCGCTTTTTTCTTGGCTACTTTTCTTATCTTCCCGCCGCAGTGCGGGCATAGCGTGAAAGAAGGGGAATCGCGGGCTTTGAGTTTGAATTGCTTCATCAGCGCCTTCAATTGTTCGAAAGAATCGTTGGTTTTGAACAAAACTACTTTCGCGTAGTCCTTCGCTTTAGCCGCGAGGTTTTCGTCCCTAGTCAAGAGGACGGCTTTTTCCCTGATGGCTTTTTTGAGCGTAAGCTCGTCGCTTTCCTGAATGTAGAAAACTTTTTCACCTAAAAGCCTAAGCCATCTGACGAGCTTTCCGAGCATCGCGTCGGCGACGAAAACTCTTTTCACCACGGGTTACCACCATGGTTCTTTCTTCAGGAAATAAGCTTGCAACTCAGCCAAGCACGGGGCGTTGAATGTGCTTTCGTTCTTTCTCAGAATGGCTTTCTTCAACGGCGAAACCAAGTGAGAAGCCACGCCCCGCCTTTCCGGGTTGTTTTTCGCCTTTTCCAGCTCTTCAAACACACTGCCTTTGTCTTCGATTTCCACTACTATCCTGCCGTGTTCGACGAAAGGCCCGCGCAACGGCTTTTTGCCTTGCCTGAATTCTTCTACCGCCTTTTCGTTCCAAGCTGGAGGCCCGATTATTTTTTTCACCCTCGGTTTTTCGGCGAAAGTGAATTCGAAAAGCAGGAATCCCTTCTTCCCGCTCAGGAAAGATGCTGTAGCGAAAACCGGAAAGCCCGAGAGGGAAACGTGCCTCGCGATGTTTTCCTCGGTTTTCTTCAACTGCGGGGCGAGAATGTCTTCCACTACGTCGGGAGCCGCAAACTCGAACAACGCTATTTCCGTCCCCCGCTTTTTCCAAGCGCTTTTCACGATTGCTTTCGAGGGCTTAGTCGGCTTGGAGAAAAAGAATTTTTCGGAAGGTTTTTTCGTGAAAGCTTGGCATAATGCAATAAATCGGTTGAGGTTGGTTTCGCTCACGACCGCCCCGGCGTTCCTGTTCCGGTCAATCGCGTCTATCAAAACGAATTTCTCCGAAAATTGCTTTTGTGAACCGCCTTCAATGTCGATGCGGACGGGCGGCTTCCAGCGTGAGGCGTTTTCCACCACGCCTTCAAAGGAACGGTAGTTTAAAACTAAATACTCGCAAACCAAGCCAGAAAAGCCCCTCACGGCCAACTCCGCGCCGTAAAGACAGTTGTTTTTCAAAAATTGCTTTAAAATTCGGACGTCTTCCCGTTGCGCGGGGGAAAGGCGTTTTTGCAGGTAGTCCATGTGCAACGGCGAACGGTCTACGGCGCTTTTGATCCCGGCGTGCGGTTCTGCAATAAAGCAGGGAATCACTTCCACCTTGTACTCTCCAATTTTCGCCTGCAAGTAAGGGTGCTCGGCATAGCGGGTTATCCAATCTGCCTTGATTCGTTTTTTGGTAAAGTCGAAAGTTTTCTTTACTATCGTTTCTTCATCCAGCGAAACGGGGAATTGCACGAACAAGTCGATGTCCCTGTCCCCCTTCAAGCCCGTGTCTCTTGCAGCTGAGCCGACGAAGGAAACCCGCACTCCCCCCATTTTTTCGAGAATCCCGGCTAGTTGGACTGCGTATTCCTTTTCCTTCTCTGCCTCTTGCAGGGAAGGGCTTACCTTGGCGAGGGCTTTCTTCTTCAGTTTTGAAACAACCCGCAAGTTCATCGTTTTGCATTACGCTGCCGTTATTTAAAACCTTAAAACAAAATTCTAGGGAACGGCTTTATTCTGGAAACAGCGTTTTTCTGGTGTTTTGTGAAATGGACTTAGGAAGCGGAATTCGAAAGGCTCTAGCGAAGATTACCGGCGCCAGTTCAGTTGACGAAAAAGCGGTTAAAGAGCTAGTCAAGGAACTGCAGAGGGTTTTGATTACCAACGACGTTAACGTGAAATTGGTTTTGGAATTAACGAAAAAGATTGAAGAGCGTTCTTTGAAGGAAAAGCTCGTTCCCGGCCTTTCACTCAGGGAGCACGTCGTGCGCGTGGTTTACGAAGAGCTTCAGAAAATGCTGGGTGAAAAGTTCGAGCCGAAGCTCGGAAAGCAAAAAATCCTCCTTCTAGGCTTGTTCGGGGCCGGGAAAACCACTTGCGCCGCCAAGCTGGCGAAGTTCTACCAGTCGAAGGGGCTCAAGGTGGCGTTAATTGCGGCCGACGTTCACCGTCCGGCTGCGTTCGACCAGCTGGAGCAATTGTCTTCCCAGGCGAAATGCGGGTTTTTCGGAATCAGGGGGGAGAAGAACGCGGTTAAAATCGCCGAGGATGCGTTGAGGGATTTGTATGGAAAGTACGACGTTTTGATTCTGGATTCGGCGGGAAGAAGCGCTTTCGACTCTGAAATGGCTAAGGAATTGAAGAAAGTTGCCGAGGTTTTTCATCCCGAAGAGAAGTTTCTCGTGGTAAGCGCGGACGTGGGGCAGGTCGCAGGAAAGCAAGCCCAGGAGTTTCACAATACGGTTGGGGTTTCGGGCGTTATCGTAACGAAAATGGACGGGAGCGGAAAAGGGGGCGGGGCGCTTTCAAGCGTGGCGGTGAGCGGCGGGAGGATTGCGTTTATCGGGACGGGAGAGAAGATGGGCGATTTCCAGCAGTTCGACTCGACGAAGTTCGTCGCGCAGTTGGTGGGCTTTCCCGATTTGCATTCCTTGCTGGACAAGCTGAAGGAAGCAAGCGACGAGGAACTGATGCAGAAAGCTCTCGAGGAGGGCAAACTGGATTTCGATTCGTTCTTGGCGCAAATGCGGGCGATGAAGAGAATGGGGCCGTTGAAGCAAGTGATGCAGATGCTGGGCGCTTACGACCTTCCGGAGGAAATGCTGGCGCAGAGCGAGGAGAAAATGAAGGCATTTGAGGCTGCAGTGTTGAGCATGACTCCTGCCGAAAGGAAGAACCCGGATTTGATGAAGAGCAAGCAAAGGCAATTGAGGGTGGCGAAGGGCGCGGGTTTGAAGGAGGATGACGTGCGGGAGCTCATCAAGAATTTCGAGAAGAGCGTGAAGATGATTAAGCAGTTGAAGGGAAACCGCGGTTTGTTCAAGCGCCTTGGGAAAATGGCGCCTAATTTCAAGTTTTGAAGTGGGAAAATGGTTGGAGCAAGGCGTTTGGTTTTGGTCGACGGGGCTTTTGCTTCCCCCGTTTTGATGGAATCCTGTGCTAAAAACGGCATTCCTGTTTTTGCAGCAAGCGCAAAGGCTGAAGCCGCAGCTCGGAAAGCCGGCTGCATGCTCGTTTCTAGGGAGGAAGCGTCGGGCTTGGCGAAAGATTCCGTGGTTTATACGACTGCTGAAAGCATGCTTCCAATAGCCCTTTCGGGAAAGTCGGAGCGCGTGTCGCGCGAGGTGGAAGTGTTTCACGACAAGAGCCTGTTCAGGCGGGCTCTTGCGAAACTTCCGGAGTACGAAAACTTTTTCTTCAAGGAACTGGCGGCGGAAGAACTTCTGGATTTTCGGCCTCAGGGCAATGTTGTTTTGAAGCCCAGTGTAGGGTTTTTCAGCTTTGGAGTCAAGCCTGCGGATGAAACCAATTTTCAAGCGGTAGCAAAAGCTTCTTTGGCGGAGGTTTCGAGGTTTGCGCGTGCTTATCCGGAGAGCGTATTGCGGGGCTCAAAGTGGGTTGTGGAAGAGGAAATCAAGGGCAACGAATTCGCAACGGACGCTTTTTTTGACAGCGAGGGGAACGTGCGCGTCAATGCAGTATACCGCCATCCGTTCAGGGATGAGAATGACACTAGGGATTTGTTGTACTATACTAACGAAAAAATAATGCGCGAGCAGTCGGGACCGGTAAAATCCTTGTTGGAGAGAATCTGCACCGGAGCAAAGCTTAATTTGAAGAATTTGCCGGTTCACATGGAATACCGCTTGCGGAACGGCGTGTTGTATCCGATCGAAGTTAATCCTTGGCGTTTTGCGGGAATGGGGTTGGAAGACCTGCCAGTATTGTGGGGCTTGAATCAGTATGAAGAGTTTTTCGGCATTCGGCAAGAATGCAAGCCGGCGTTGAAGGAAGGCGAGAACTATGCGTTCATCCTGTGCAGGAATCCGGAGGGAATGCAAAACCCTGAAAATTATTCCGTAGACCATGTTGGTTATAGGAGAATGCTTGAAAGCATCGGCGTAAGCGTCAAGCAATACCAGGAGCTGGATCACGCGCGTTTCGGAGTCGGTTCCATGGCAAACTGCATTGCAGGTAATGAAAAGAAAATGCTCGGCTTGTTGAGTTACGACACTTCGCCGCACTACGTCCGTAAAAAGTGAAAAACATGTTTTTGGAACCGCTCAGAATCGCTATTGCAGTCATTCTGACCGGCACGGCGGCATACCAGGATTCGAAAACGAGTTACGTGAGCGACTGGATTCTCTATTCGATGATTGCAGCTGGCTTGCTGTTGAACGCGGCGACGATGGATGCAGGCTTCTTTTTGTCCACGCTTCCCGTTGCAATAGTAATTGCTGCAGCCGGCTTCGTAATGTGGAAAAGAGGAAGCTTGGGGCAGGGGGACGTCTGGCTTTTCCTCGGCTTGCAATTCCTCCTTCCAGAATTCCCGTCGTTCTCACAAATAGCCCTGCCGGGCTTTCCGTTTGTAGCAAGCGTTTTCCTCGCCGCCAGTTTCTTCTCGGTGTTCGGCTCTTCGGTTTTCTACGCCTGGCTTCTGGCGAAAAAGAAGGGTTTAGAGAAAACGAAGGTGGTTGTTTTTGCAGGAGTTTCGATTGTTGCGGCGTTTTTCTTTTTCACTTCGTTCCTCTCCCCTTCGGCAAAGGCGTTTTTCGCGTTCTTTTCCATAGCCGCCTTGTTCCTCGCGCTGTTTTTCAACGACATTAAAGAGAAGATTCTCGTGCAGTGGGTTCCGCTTTCGCAAGTGGAAGACGAGGATGTCTTGGTTTTGGAGAGGATTCCTTCCCAAGTCGCCAGAAAGTATTCTTTGGGTAGGGTTGCTACGGCGGGCATTATGGCAAAACTGAAGAAAATAGTCAAGAGCGGGAGGATGAAGAAGTTCCCCGTTTACAAAAACCTAATCCGCTTCCACCCGTACGTTTTTCTCGGGCTTTTAGCCTGCCTTTACGTCGGGGACGTCCTGCTGTGGGTTTTGTTCAACTAAAGTTCAAAACCGATTCCTTCCACTTCGACACTTCCAATCTCCCCAGTTCTTCCTTCCACGGAAAACTTTACGGGAAGGAATTGCTCGCAAACCCGGATGTTTGAAAGAAAGTGGTCGGTGAGCTTTGCATTAATCGAGCTTTTGCCTCCAGCCAAAGCCATAATCGGAATAAGCTGGTCACCCAAGTGCTCGTCAACGCTCTCTTGGGAATTGGAGAATTCAAGAAACTTCAACGCGCATTCTTCCCCCACTTTATCCGCTGGCTTTCCTTTTTCTCCCAGCGATGAAAAGCCGGCAGTTATCGTCTCAAAACCTGCTTGGAGGAAGACGAACGTCCCCTGGCTTTCGCTCTGCACGCTTTCAACCTTGATTTTCGGAGAAATGTTTTCAGAAACGAGCGTTTTCAAAATGCTTTTCTTCTGGCGTTCGGCTATTTCGAGAGGAAGATTGGAAACGGCGGAAATTCCTTCAAGCGTTTCCAGTTTTCCCTTTCCTAGAAATTCGGTTGAGGAAAGTTTCCTGGAGGGTTTTACTGTTATTTCAATAATCCCTCCGCCTTGCGGGTAAAAGCCGTGCTTGAGCAAGCGCATTTTTGCGTTGACGCCGAATTTCCTCGCGGAGGGCAAGAAGACTTTTTCGAAGTAATCGGCTGTCGGGCTCCACTTGACGTGCGTTCCGCCTTTTATCTCGACGGTTTTTGCGGAGTTGGAGAAAACCAGCGGAAGCAATAGCGTTTGCATTACGAGCGTGACGCTTCCCGCAGTCCCGACGTCCAGGAAGAGTTTTTCGAAATCGATTTTTTCCGGCGGAATGAAGCTCATTTTGCTTGCGCCGATAACCGCATTTTTCGTTTTCGCGCCCATTTGCTCCAATGCTTTCACTCCGGCCAGGTGCTGGGCTTGCAAACCGGGGTTCGGACGGTTTTTTCGGATGTTTTCGAACTCCACCGGAATCTTCAGGATTGTAGATAGGGTCAAGGCGGTTCGGACGAGCTGCCCGCCTCCTGAAGAACAGTCTAGAAAAACGATTTTCTCCATTTTGCAAACCTTGTTCTTGCCTAAAAGATTTTGAACGCGAAGCCCGCTGCAATGCCGATTGCGCCGGCTGCTAATGCTATTATAGAGATTTTGAGGTTTTCCTTCCACCCGCCGGTGGAGATTCCGGCGACGAAAACTTTCGCGGCGAGGGAAGCGGCTATTGCAGAGAAAAAGCAGTAAACGGCGGTCTGGGCGCCGACCGCACCTGTATTGTAGAGGAACGCGAGCGTAGCGATTACCGAAACGGAGCTGAGGATTCCGCCGGCAAAGCTGGTGAGAATGATTTGCGAGGGGGCGTTTTGCGCAGCCCAGTTGAGAATCCAGTTTACGAGAAAGAATGCGACGGAAAACTCGGCTATGAACGTGAGGGAAAGCGGGCGTTTGGCTTGGTGGAACTCGTGGTTTTTGATTTTTTTGGCGTAGAATAAGCCCATTGATACGAAAGCGATTAGGAAAGCGGCAAGCATCGGGCTGGCGAAAACCAAAAGCGGGAGGGAAACTATCGAGAGCACTATCGAATCGCTTGTTATGGACCCTGCGCTTGCCGAGGTGAGGACTGCTTGGAGGTTAGCTTTTTTCTTCCCTATTTTTCCAGCCATCACGGCTACGACCGCTAGCGATGACACGAAACCGCCGAAGAACGAAGCCAAGGTCAAAGCCTTGCTGCCTATGTACTTCACTATAACGAACCCCGCGAAGCTTATGGCGGTAATCAAAACTACTATCGTCCAGAAGAACCTCAAGTCGAGGGCTTGCCCCAGGACGAAAACCGGCTGTCCGGGAAGCTGCGGGTAGATTATGAATGCTATTATCGCAAACAAAAGCAGGTCGATAATTTCCTTCTTGGAAACCTTTTCCGTGATCGCGTGGACTTCCTTCCCTTCGATCAAGAGGAAAACGGCGAGTATTGCAGCGAGCGAAGCTTCCACGTAAAAACCCATTCCTACCAGGGCCCCCAAACCCATGGTAGTGGGGAGCATCATTGCCGTAGTGACGCCCCATTTTCCGATGTGCCTCGCTTTCTGGTAGTAGTATAATGCTGCGAGAACGAAAGTGCCAGCCAGTCCCAACGCCACTATTAGCGGGTCTTCGGTTATTGCAGTCAAAAGCATTCCGAAAAAGCTCGTGAGGGCGAAAGTCCTAACGCCTATCACGTGGTGTTGTTTTTTTTCTCTCTCAAGCCCTATGAGCCCGCCTATGGCCAAAGCCAAGAGCATTTGCCAGGCGAAATCCAAAACCAAACGTTTCCACCTTACTCGCGTTTCTTCGTTTTATCCAAAATTTCCAACCATTTTTCTCTCATAACCAGGATTTGTTTGCCCTCATCGTCCAAAACCGGGTTCCCGCGCTCGTCTACAAGACAATAGTCCTCCCGGTCCGGCTGCTCCAGTGCTTTTTCTAACGGCGGAAGCCTGACGAGCACAAAACCGTCCGTGTCAAGGTCAATAAGATGGTTTTTGATTTCTTCAGGGAGTTCAAAGTGGTGACTGTGCGCTATAAAATATTCGCCTAGGCGGCTCCTATGTTCCAATGCAGCTTTTCCCCCCGGGTTTTCGTAGTGGCCGCTGCCCGAAAGAGCATGCTCGATTGAAGTAAGGGGGTTGATGCCCTCGTTAGTGTACTGCGCCTGAAGCCTCTTCATCGACTTGACTCGTTCGCTATACGCTGCTGTCTGTAACGGCGCGTACGCTGTTCTCAACATTTTTCAAACCCGTTTCTTTCCCGCCTTGCGAACCGCTTGGCTCATCGCCTTGATTTTATCCGCGCTGGCGGTTTCCTCGAAAGCGTTGCCCACGTGAATCCCGTGCGCTCCGGCGAGAATGCACTCTTCAGCCTGCTTGGGCGTCCGAACGCCCCCGGCGTTGAAGTAAAACAAGTCGTTCCCGACGGCTTTGGAAATGGCGGAAATCATTTCCGTTGTTGCGGGCAAGGGCGCTCCGCTTCCGGCGTCGGTAATCAAAACGTGAGAGCCAGTGTATTTTGCAGCCAAGGCACAGGCGGCAGCCAAATCGCTTCTTTCCCTAGGCACGACGTTGGCGTTTCCGATCCAGCCGACCGCCCTTCCGGGCTCGATTATAACGTAAGTAGTGGGAATGGCTTCAATTCCCAGCCTTGCGACTACGGGCGCGGCTTGAATTTGAGCAGTCGAAAGCCAGTAAACGTCCCGCGAGTTGAGCATGTGCATGAAGTAAATTGCATCTGCATAGCCGCGTATCCCCGAAATGTTGCCGGGATAAAGCACTACGGGAATCCCGCCGATCACTTCCTTGATCATTTTCACGGTTTCATCAAGAATCTTTCCCTGCGCTCCGATGCTCCCCCCGACGAGAATTGCATCGGCCCCGTTTTCGTAACTGGCCTTGGCGATTTTCGCGCCTTTTTCCAGGGAAAACTTGTCCGGGTCGATGAGGGAAAACAAGAGAGCCCCTTGAGTGGAGATTTTCTCTTGGTAGTACTTTTCCACCTTTCCTTTTGCCACCAAAACAACCACCTTCTAAGCGTGAGTAAAGCAATAATACGCCGTCAGTTTATTAATTGTTAAAGATTCGTTTGCCGGTGTTTAAGGTGGAGTTTGCCCTCGGTTCGGAAGAAGAGCTGTTGAAGCAAAAGCTCGGCCCGGCAAAGCTCGAGGAGAGGATCTCGGCTTTGCAAAAGCGTTTTTCCGGCCTGCTTACGCGCGAAGGGGCGTTGAAGCTGATGGCGCACGACGAGGGGCTGGCTTTCAAGAAAAAGCCGTTGGTGCTGAAGAAACTGGCCGACGCGGTTTTGCAGGAGCAAACGAGCGTTTCGGTAATAGTCCGGGTAAAACAGGTTTTTTGCGCTAGGGAGTTCGAACGGGAAGGAAGAACGGGAAGGGTTTGCAACGTTCTTGTGGGCGATGAGACTGGAGAGGCGAAGCTCGTATTATGGAATGACGACGTTGATTTTGCGGAGAGGAAGCTGGAACGGAATTCGTGCATTAAGGCGGAGAACGTTTTGGTGAAGAACGGGGAACTGCAGTCGAACTTGTTTTCCGAAATCGCTTTGGAAAGCCCTCCGCTGGGGCTGCCGGATTTTTCCAAACCAGTGAAGAAACTTTCGCAAGTTGAAGAGGGGGACGATTTTTTCGCGAGGGTGGTTGCGAAAGGCAAGCTTACCGAATTTGACAGGAACGGGGAAAAGAGGCTGGTTTTGAATTTGACAGTTGGCGACGACGAGACGCAGAAAACCCTGGTTTGCTGGAACAGGAACGCAAGGCTTGCTGGTTTCCTTAAGGAAGGGGACGTGTTGAAGGCGGAGGGAATAAGCGTGAAAAACGGTGAATTGCATGCATCATGGCAAACGCATTTGATTCTGCACGCGAAAAACCATTCCTTGAAGGAACTGGAGTTCAAGCCGTTCGCGCAATTGCAGGAGAATGAAACGGCGTTCGTGCAATTCAAGCTCGACAAGCTTTTCGAAGCCAGGGTTTCAAGGAAATGCGGTTCGTGCGCGTCGCAAGTCCCGCCGGACTCGGAAAAATGTGGGTGCGGAGGGGTTGCGAACGAAGTGTTTTTCGTAACCGCCCAGGTTTCCGACTCTTCTTCCAGTGCGAGGTGCGTTTTTTTTGGGGAGCAGGCTAGGGAGCTTTTGGGGCTGAAGAAAACGCTTGTTTCTCCGCAAACGATTTTCGCCCTGGAGAGGGAGTTTCTTG
>JAZDIF010000055.1:0-7532 GCA_043805205.1 Microcaldota archaeon | reverse complement strand
TGAAAAAAAGGTTAAAAAAGGCGGGAGTTCAAATTATTTCCTTGAAAAACAACCGTCTAGTCTGACGGGCGCGTGTTTTTCTCGTTTTTTCACAACGATTTTTAAACAGGCGAGTTTTCAAAAGCGGTTTTACGAAAAGGTGGTTTTTTGTACGAGCTTGTGACCGTCGAGCAAACTGTCAGGATTCCTCCCAGTTTGTTCGGGCTGAAGATGGAAGACGCTGCACTAACCATAATCCGCGACCAGATCGAGAGGACAGTAAGCAAGGAACTGGGCGGAGTGGTAGTAAGCGCGCACGACGCGAAAATCAAGAGTCCCGGCAGGGTTTTGCAGGGCGACGGGGCAGCTTACTTCGACGTGGAGTTCTCGGCGCTCGTTTACAAGCCGGAAGTCAACGAGGTTGTTGACGGGGAAGTGTCGGAAATAGTCGAGTTCGGAGCTTTCGTGAGGATAGGCCCGATTGACGGGTTGATTCACGTTTCCCAGATTGCGAACGACTTTTTCAGTTTCGACAAGAAAAATGGCTATCTCATAGGCAGGGAGACGAAGAAAACCGTAAAGAAGGGGGACAAGCTTCGCGCTAAAATCGCGACCGTGAGTTTGAAAGACACGATTTCAAGCAGCAAAATCGCCTTGACTAGCAGGCCCGAAGGATTGGGCGAGAAGAAGGGCGGGAAAGAGCGCGAGAGGAAAGGCAGGGGCAGGAAGGCAAGGTAAAAGGTGTTTGAATGGAAAAAGCTTGCAGGAAGTGCAGGAGGATATTGGAAGGGGAAGTTTGCCCCGTTTGCCAGGCTTCCGAGTTGACGAAAACTTTCGAGGGTTACATCGTGGTTTTGAATCCCGAGGGTTCGGAAGTTGCAACATCAATTAAAACAACCATTCCGGGCAAGTATGCTTTGAAAATAAAGTGAACGGTGAAAAAATGAACGTTGTTTTAGAGAAGGAAAACAAGCTTTTCGACAGGAAGGAAGTGGTTGCGGAGTTCGACTCCCAGGCTGGAACCGTTTCAAGGAAACACGTTTTGCAGGAGTTGAAGAAGAAGTACCAGGGGGAAATCGTTGTTGAGAGCGTGGAACAGAAGTTCGGGAAAAAAACGGTTCTCGTTAAAGCGAGGGTTTACGCCAACGCCGAGAAAGCCCGCGCGATAGAGCCCAAGTGGCGTTTCGAGCGGACGGAAGGAAAGAAGGAAGCAGGCGGCGAGGCAAAGCCCGCTGCTTGAGGTTGAGTGGTGTTTTTATGGCTGCTGAAGAACAGAAAGGCGCTGGGAAGAAAGAGAAGAAATCATTCAAGCCGTACTCGCAAGGCAGGTACTGCCCCAAGTGCGGACCGGGAACCAAGCTCGCCGGGCACAAGGACAGGCTCACGTGCGGAAAGTGCGGGTATATGGAAAAGCGCTAGTAGAGAAAAATGTTGCTCATGTTTCAATCTTTTCTCGCAGTGAACGCCAAGGCAGTGCTTTTGAGTTTCGCCATACTAATCGCGCCGTTCGCCTTGGTTTGGCTCGAGGGGAAGAAAGCGCGGAAGGAACTCTTGCTTTCCAAACTGAAGTTTCTCCAAACTCTAGTCCACGGGCTGGGGCTCTTCGCAACAGCGTTTCTCCTGCTCCTAGTGGAAGGGATTGTTCTCTCTGCAGCCGGCTTGCTGGACAACCAGTCGGTAATCAAAATCATTTCCGTGCAAGACCCGCTCATTCTCTTGGCTGCAGTCACGATCGGCCCCGTGGGAGAGGAACTGCTGTTCAGGGGATACTTGCAGAAAAAAATAGGCGTGCCCTTGCAGGCGCTATTGTTCGGGTTGTTTCACTACGGCTATGGAAGCCTGGCGGAAATCCTGGCCGCAATCACCATCGGCTTGCTGTTCGGGTTGTACGTCAAGAAATATAGGAACATTTACTCCGCGGTTTTCGCACACGCTTTGTACAACCTTTTTTCGATAATAATCGTCTTTTCGATATTCGTTTGAGTCGGTTTTGAATGGAAGGAAAACTAGTGCTTGGAATAGAAAGCACAGCTCACACGCTCGGCGTCGGAATAGCCGAGGGAAGAAACGGCAAAATTTTCTTGAGGGCGAACGCGGTGGAGAAAGTGCCGCACACTAGGAAGGGTTTCGTGCCGAGGCTTTTGGCAGAGCACCACGCCAGGGTTTTCAAGCGAGCGGTCTGGAAGGCGCTGGATGCTGCCGGAGTTTCCCTTTCTGATTTTGACGGAGTTGCTTTTTCGCAAGGGCCGGGAATAGGGCACGCTTTGAGGGTGGGTTTCGTCGGGGCGAGGAGCTTGTCCGATTTTCTGGAGATTTCCTTGCTTCCGGTGCACCACGGAATTGCGCACGTGGAAGTGGGAAAGTGGGAAGCGGGCTTGAGAGACCCGCTCGTGTTGTACGTTTCCGGCGGGAACACTCAAATAATGGTTTTGGAGGGAAGACACTACCGCGTTTTGGGGGAGACGCTGGACGTGGGAGTGGGCAATTTCTTGGACGTTCTCGCTAGGGAGTTCGGATTGAACAACGCGGTTGAAGTAATGCAGCACGCGGAAAAGGGCGGAAATTTGCTTGACTTTCCGTACACGATAAAGGGAATGAACGTGAGCTTTACGGGATTGCTTACGAACTGCGTTCGCAATTTCAAGCCCAAGGTTGAGAAAGGGAAGGTTTCTCTTGAAGACGTTTGTTTTTCCGCGCAGGAAACGGTTTTTGCCATTCTGACTGAAGCTACCGAACGCGCTTTGCTGCATTCCGAAAAGAAGGAAGTTTTAGTTTGCGGGGGAGTTGCATGCAACACTCGCCTTCAGGAAATGCTCGGGATCATGTGCAGGGAGAACGGCGCTAAGTTTGGCGTTGCAAGCAACCAGTTCAATACGGACAACGGGTTCATGATTGCGCTAGTGGGACTGAAAATGCTCGGTGCTGAAACGAAGCTTCCTGCCGCATCGTCATTGCAACCCGTACAGCGCATGCGCCCCGAGGCGCAGGAAATAACGTGGGTGAAAGAATTTTAAAGGCGAGAGAACAACAAAAACAGAAGGGAGGCTTAATCAAGCGAAAAGGTGGGTGTAGAATGAAGACCAAAATTTTGAAGCTAGAGCACGATTTGGAGAAAATGGCTAAAGTAATCGAGCAAAGCGTTGCAGTAATCAAGAAAGGCGGGCTCGTGATTTTTCCCACCGAAACTTCCTACGGAATCGCTTGCGACGCGACGAACAAGGAATCGCTCAAGAGAGTATACCAGCTTAAAGGACGCGACGTGTTCAGGCCTCTGCCCATCATCGTGAGCGACATTCGCATGGCCGAGGAGTACGGCGTGCTGGACGACAAGGCGAGGAAACTCGTCCGCGCGTTCATGCCGGGGCCGTTGACCATCGTCGTGGAGAAGAAAAAAACCCTTCCGGAAGAACTCAGCCCCGAGGAAAAAGGCGTTGCTTTCAGGATTCCCGGAAAGGAATTCGCCAGGCTCTTCGCCCAAGAGGCGAACGTTCCCCTCGTTTCCACTTCAGCAAATTTGTCCGGCAAAACTCCGATTTACAAGGCTGACGAGTTGAAGGAAACTTTCGACGGGAAGATAGACTTGATCGTGGATGCTGGAAACCTTCCTCCCGTAAGGCCTTCAACAATCATCGACTTGCGCGGGCGTGACCCTCTGATCGTCAGGGAAGGGCCTTTGAGCGTGCAAGACATCATTCACGAGCTTGAAAGGTAAAAGCAATGGCTGGAAGAATCATCGGAAGGGGAGCGGAAGCCACTCTCTTCCTCTCCAAGTTCAAGGGAAGGAAAAGCGTAATCAAAAAACGTTTGAAAAAGAAATACCGCCATCCTCTGCTTGACGCGAAACTCCGCAAAAGCCGAACTAGAAGGGAGGAAAGGGTTTTGCAGAGGCTGAACGAAAAAGGCGTGAGCGCACCAAAGTTTTTCGAAGCTAAAGGCACTCAAATTGCATTCTCTTTCGAAAAAGGCGTTCCCGCTAAAAAAGCCGCTCTAACAAAACCCATTCTGGCCGAAATAGGCGTCCAGCTCGCGAGAATGCACGATTCGGGAGTAGCCCACGGGGATTTCACGACGAGCAACGTTCTCGTGCAGGGGAACAAAGCGAAAATAGTTGACTTCGGGCTGTCCGTCTTCACCCACAGCATTGAAGACTATGCTACGGACTTAGTTTTGTTCGAGAAAACCGTCTTCCCGGCGGAATTCTCTTTGTTCCTCAAGGCTTACGCTAGGGAAAAGAAGAACGCGAGAGAAGTAATCTCCCGCTTTCGAGAAATAAAGCAAAGGGGAAGGTACGTAGAACGTTAAGCTTACAGTTCTCCAACCCTGCGCTTCTGCTTTCTCTTCAAACGCTTTCTTCGCTTTTTAATCCACTTCCAGCGCATGTGGCCTGTGAAAGTTTGCGTTTCTTTTTCAAGAAAGGCAATCATTTTTCTTCCACTTGCGCGGGCGTGCACCCATTCGATGAAACCTCCGTTAAAAGCTTGATTTGTTGAAGAGAATATTTCGCCAGTCAAGGTTTAAAACGCTTAGGAATGCAGGATTTTCTTCACTTCATCGCGCGGGCGGTTCTTCAACTCCTCGACGTCTTTCACTCCCGCGTCGTACAGCTTCCTAGCCCTAACCCGCCCGATTCCCTTGATCCGGCACAAGTCCAGAAGCTCTTCCTTGACCCCGTGCTTGATGCGTTTTCTCAACTGCTTGGCTTTAGCGTAAGCAGTAGTCTGATTCAACAGGAAGGAAATTTCCTGCATGGCGTAGCAAAGCCACTCGCTGTTGAACACCCGGGAATGCAAAGAGCCCGGCGGGAGGGAAAAGTCCTGGAAAACCTGCGCTTCGCTCGCTTCGTTCACCCACGCGTTCAGCACTTTGGCGGATTTGAACTTTTCCACCGCCTCGAAGTCCCCCTCAAGAAACTCCACGTCCTTGTCGTCCGTAATCGCGTAAAGCTCGTCCCAAAGTTGCACTTCCTCCTTCGCGCCCACGCTCAGCAAAGGCTTTGCTTCGCTCGCATTCTGCAAAGCCATGATGTAGTCGAAGTCGTTCTTTCTCGCTTTTCTCGCGAACTCCGCAAACTTGAATCCGGTGACTGGATCCACATACAATTCGGAAATCCTTTTTCCGATGGGAGTAGCCAAAAGCACCGTTCCCTTTTCCCGCACCAAATCCATTTCCTTCAAGTCGAAAACGATCTTTTCAACTAATTGGTACAATTCCTCCAAGTCGGAGTACTGGAAGGCGAAGAACGTTTTCTTGAAGAACGAGTACAAGCTTTTGAAGTCGTTGCAGTAGTCCGTAGCTATTAACGCAAGCACGTGGCTTCTCAACACCGGCTCGCTGGACAAGCGGGAGTAGATTTTCTCAAGCGGCCCGAAAACGTATTTCTCTTTTACCTTGTCCTTCTCCGGGGGGGAACAACACAATACGCCTATCCCTTTTTTGTCGAAGGAAGGCCTTCCAGCGCGCCCCGTCATTTGCGCGCACTCCAAAGCCGGAATCAATTGGGAGAAAGCGCCGTTGAACCTTTTCAAGTCTTTCACTATAACCCAAGATGCCGGGTAGTCTATTCCCATTGCCAGGGTAGTCGTGCAGACTATCGCCTTCAAACAACGGTCTTTTTTGAAGCCTATTTCAATAAGCCTTCTTTGTTTTGACGGCAGTCCGGCGTGGTGGAATGCGACGCCGTTCTTCAAGCACTCGGCAAGTGCTTTGCATTGCTCCGTCGGAATGCCTAGTGCCTTCAACGCTTTTTCCGAAAGCCAAGCGCACTCTTCCTTTTCCTTCTCGCCAAGCTTCTTGGAAGCCAGGGGAATCAACTCGCGTGCGAAAGCCTCGGCGTTCCTGCGCGTGGAAACGAACACTAGGGCTTGCGCGCTTTCCTTTTCCTTAAGGGCTTTTTCCACTAGCCCCTGCAAACCTTCCACCTTCTGCGTTTTTCCTTCCAACTCGAGCTTCTTCCCGTCGAAAACGCCCAGGTGCAAAGGTGTGGGCCTGTAGTCGCTTTGTATTAATTTCGCCTCGAGCCAGTCCGCCATTTCAATTGCATTGGGAATGGTTGCCGAAAGGCAAAGCAGCCTCACGTTCTTCTCCAGCAGTTTCGTCAAAACTATTTCCACGGTTGCGCCCCTTCCCTCGTCCCCCATCAAGTGCACTTCGTCGCAAACCGCCAAGCCTATTTGTCCAATCCACTTCGCATTGTGCCTCAAGAGCGAATCCATTTTCTCGCTCGTTACGACCAGAAGGTCGAACGCGCCCAGGTTTTCCGACGAAGAATCCAAGTCGCCGGTCGCTATGCCGACGTGCATTCCGTGCGGAGAGAGCTTTTCCACGAACTCCTCGTGCTTTTCGGAAGCCAAAGCCCGCAGGGGAACTATGTAAAGAGATTTAGTCCCGGTTTTTTTGAAGTTGTCCAGGATTTTCATCATTGCCAAGAGCGTCTTGCCGGAAGCAGTGGGCGCCGAAACAACCACCCTCTCTTGCGAAAGCAGGCCTTCGGCTACTGCCTTTTCCTGCATTGGATTCAAAAGCGAATAGCCGAGTTGAGAATGCATTGCGAATAATCGCTGTGCGTCGGCTTAAAAACCTGAGCAGACGTGCTTGCCGGTGGTTTGTAAAGAGTACAATAAAGAGGTTAAAAGAGTGGTTGCGAGAGGACAGAGCCAACGCGTTATTAAGGAAAAACTCCTTCGGGTTTGCCTGCCCTCGCACCACAGTCTCTCTTTCCCGCTTGCGCGGAAAAGCATTCTGCCTTCGCTAACGCTAACGCTCAACCCATTAATAAACCTTGCGTTGAAAAAAGCACGCTGAGAGCTTGTTTTCCGAAAAGAAGAACGCTGGCGGCTTGTTTTTTGAAAAAGAAGACTCTGAGGGTTTTGCCCCAAGGCTTGCCTCCTTATTGGTTCTTGGCGTTTTTCACCCGAACGGGTAATTTTTTACACGCTTTTAATCCTTTTGATACTACCCTGCGGGAACTAAACGATAAGCAAAACCACTGGCAAAAAAACGACCAAAAGAGCATTACGGCAGGAACTGTCGGAATTCACGCCTGTAGAGACTGAACTGCTACCCGCAAGGGCAAGTTTGGTCGAAGAAGCAGGAAACTCTAATTAACGAGTAGTTCACGATGACTCTCTTTTCATCACGGTTCAGAAGTACCTCTTATCGTCATTACTACCCACAAATATTTGTAATCTTAAATTAAAACAGAGTAGCCCCGGGCGGATTCGAACCGCCGTCAACGGATTCAGAGTCCGCTATCCTGGACCACTAGACTACGGGGCTGCCAGGAAATAATCTTGAAGAAAGGGTTTGAAAAAGGTTTGCCGGTTGCTATTCGAAGATGTTGATCAAAACCCAGATCAGCCCTACGCCCACCATGAATGAAGCGAATTCCGCCAGCGATTTCCTCCATTCCACTTCCTTCTTGAGCTCCGGAATCAAGTCCGTGCCGGCTATGTAAATCAGCCCGCCTGCGGCGAAGGGAAGCATGAGGGCCGAAAGCCCCGGCACCGACGAAGAAAACTAAAACATCGCGAGTGCGCCGGCTCCCGCCGTCAATC
>JAZDIF010000054.1:0-19696 GCA_043805205.1 Microcaldota archaeon | reverse complement strand
CGATAAGCGAGGTTAAATTGCATTCCTTCAAGTTCATCAACAACCGCGAGCGTTTCGAAGCTGGAACTCCGGACATCGGCGGTTGGATCGGGCTCGGCGCGGCGTTGGAGTTCATTTCGAAAAACTTTTCTTTCATCGAATCGCAGGAGAAAATGCTGATCGGTAAAATGATGCGAATTGCGGAGTTTCCGAAAGTGGATTACTACGGCCCGAGAAAAGCGGAAGAAAAGGCGGGCGTGTTCGCTTTCAACGTCGGAAAGCTGAAGCACCACGAAGTGGCGATAATGTTCGACCACCTTTCGAAAATCTGCCTGCGTTCGGGCCATCATTGCACGATGCCTTTGCACAGGGAGCTTTTGAAAGTCGACGGTTCGGTGCGGGCGTCGGTGCACGCTTACAACACCTTAGAGGAAACGGAATTGTTTTTTGACACTCTCGAAAAAATAGCGAAGCTGGCGTGATTCTTATTCTATCGGCGGCGGGCAGACGCCGTTCTCGCCCCTGTCTATAACTTTTTCCTTCAAGGCTTTCTCCAACTCCCACGGCTGCTTAGGCCCCACGAGGACGCTTTCCGTAAGCGGGAAAAAGAATGTGGGCGTCCCGTAAACGCCGAGTTTCTTTCCCTCTTCAAAATCCGCATCGACTTTAGACGCGTACTTCCTGGAATCGACGCAGGCGTTGAACTGCGTTTGGTTCAAACCCAATTCTCCTGCCCACGCCTTCAAATTATTCGGATTCAACTGCGCTTGGCGTTCGAAAAGCAGATCGTGATACTCCCAGAATTTGCCCTGGTCCTGGGCGCAGAAAGCCGCTTCAGCAGCCTCGCGGCTGAACGCGTGCGAAGGAATGGGGAACGCGCGGAATTCCAGTTTTACGTTCGGGTTTTGCGAAAGGAATTGCTTCAGCGGTTTTTCAGCCTGTTTCGTGAACGGGCACGAGAAGCACCCGAATTCTATGAGCGTAACGTTTCCGCTTCCGAGAGCCGGCCCGATTCCAGGCTGGATTTTTCCGAATGAATGGTCCGCTCCGGGCCTCAGCAGCGCGTCCAGGGCGCAGAATCCCGTTGAATCGGGGCCGTTGCAATTCCCGTAAGCCCAGTAGTTGTAAACGCCCAATGCCGAGTAAGCGAGGGATGCGAAGAAGAGGATTGTGAAAAACCACGAGAGGAGTTGAAAATGCCGGTTTACCCCTCTTGCAAGGGAAGGCGAGAATGAAATGGTTTTGGAGAGTATCTGCGCTTTCAGCCTCTCGTCGAAACTGGACTCGCAGGGGCGCAGCGTAACCATTCGGAATACGCACTGGAACGCTTCTTTCGCCAAAACCCTGTGTTTGGCGGAGAATATGCCGAGGATTCCGAAGACGACTAAAGCGACTATGCACAATACCATGAGTAATTTTCAACCGCAGTTGGTTTTAATGCTTTCTCATATTTTTGAAAGGCGGAGGGAAAGTGCGTTTGCGACTACGCTCACGCTGCTCAGCGCCATAGCCCCGCCTGCTATTGCCGGCGACAAGAGCCATCCGGTTTGGTAGTAGAATAATCCTGCGGCTATCGGAATTCCGACGATGTTGTAAACCATGGCCCAAAACAGTCCGAGTTTTATTTTCTTGAGGGTTTTCCTTCCGAGGTTTAGGGCGCGTGGCGCGTCCTCGACATCGTTCTTCATCAAAACGATGCTTCCGGACTCCATTGCAATGTCCGTGCCAGAAGCCATTGCCATTCCCACGTCCGCCTGCGCCAATGCAGGTGCGTCGTTAATGCCGTCGCCAACCATCGCGACGATTTTTCCTTCGCTCTGGAGCTTCTTTATTTCGCCCGCCTTGTCCGCGGGAAGGACGTTCGCCAAAACTTTTGCGATTCCCGCTTGCTTCGCTATCGCCCTTGCAGTGCGTTCGTTGTCGCCCGTAAGCAGAATCGATTCGATTCCCATTTCCCTCAGCTTTTCAACAGCAATCTTCGCGTTTGGCTTTATCGTGTCTGCCACGGCTATAACTCCTGCTGGCTTGAGTTTTTTGTTGCGCGCATCGCTTTCGAATAACACCATCGCCGTTTTTCCTTCGTTTTCAAGAGTTTCAATCTGCTTGAAGTTTTGAGCGTGGCTTTTCGGGGAGCCGATGAAGTAATGCTTTGTCCCGAGCTTTCCGAAAACCCCTTTGCCTGCGACGGCTTTGAACGAAGAAATCTTGCCTATCCTGATTTTCTTTGCAAGCGCATGGTTTACGATGGCTTCCGCAAGAGGGTGTTCGCTGGGCTTTTCGAGGGAAGCCGCTATCTCAACTATCTTCTTTTCAGAGTAGTTTTTGTCCAACGCCGTAACGTCGGTCACTTTCGGTTTTCCTTCCGTAATCGTTCCCGTCTTGTCCCAGACGATGGCGTTTATTTTCCCGGTCCTCTCTAATGCGACTGCATTTTTTATCAAAATGCCTTTTTCCGCGCCCATTCCCGTTCCCACCATTATTGCAGTGGGGGTTGCAAGGCCGAGCGCGCAAGGGCAGGCGATCACCAGCACGGAAACTGCAGCGACTAGGGCAAATGAAAACGGTTGCGAAAGCAAAAGCCAAGCCGCGAAAGTTATCAAGGCGATTACGATTACTATCGGCACGAATACTGCCGAAACTTCGTCGGCAAACCGTTGAATGGGCGCTTGCGAGCCTTGGGCTTCCTCGACGAGCTTGATTATTTGCGAAAGGACGGTGTCTTTGCCTACTTTTGTGGCTTTGAACGTGAGCGAACCGTGCTTGTTGATTGTCGCGCCGTATATTTTTGAGCCTTTGGTTTTTTCCACTGGCAAGGATTCTCCCGTCAACATGCTCTCGTCCACGCTCGAATCCCCTTCGACGACTATTCCATCAACGGGAATCTTTTCTCCTGGGCGGACGCGTATCAAATCCCCCGCCACAACCTGCTCGATGGGGATTTCTTTTTCCCTTCCGTTTTTCACGACTATGGCGGTTTTCGGGTTTAACCCCATGAGTTTTTTTATTGCTTCTGAAGCGCGCCCTTTGGCTACCGCTTCCAAGTACTTTCCTAAAAGAACGAAAGTGATGAGGATGGCGCCGATTTCAAAGTAGTTTTCCTTCACGAGCCCGAAAAGCGACGCGATGGAGTAAAAGTAAGCAGCGCTAGTGCCTAGGGCGATGAGCGTGTCCATGTTCGCGCTCATAACGCGAAGCCCGGAGAGCGCGCCTTGGTAGAACTGCCTTCCTGCCCAAAACTGGACCGGCGTAGCCAAGAGAAACAAGATGACGGTTTTGAATTCGAATTCGGGAGTGAGCATTGCCAGCGCAAGGGCAGGGAGCGAGAGAGCCGCTGAAACCATCACCTTTTGCTTTAATTCCTGCATTTCTTGTTCTTTCAGCATTGCCGCGTGGTCGTGCCTCGGAGTTCCCATCGGAGCGTTTTGAGCGTGCTGCATTCCGGCGTGCGCGTCGCTTCGCGGGAATGCCTTGTAGCCGGCTTGCCCTATGGCTTGCACTATCCTGGTTTCGTTGCACTTGCTTTCGTCGAAGTCAACCGTCGCTTTTTCCGTAGCGTAATTGACGTTCGCGATTTTCACTCCCTGGGTTTTCTCGAGCCTTCGTTTTATCAAAACAGCGCAGGAAGCGCAGTGCATTCCCCCGATGTCGAAAACCGTTTTTTTCATGCGCCCACCCAAACCAGAGGCCCTTTCGGCCCGAAAACCATTATTGCAATCAAAACCGCCGCTACTCCGACGGTGGCCCCGATCATTTTCGCTCTTGATGCCAGGGCTCTTTCCCTTCCGAACCCCCCGGCTTCCTTGTACATCATGTAGCTCAACGCGGCGAGAATCATTCCGCATGCCGCGAAGAGCACGAACAAGAATTCAAGAGGGCGGTCGTTCAAAAGCATTATCGTCGTCATGGCGCCCATTATGCCGGCCATCAAGCCAGCCATCAATCCTTCGAGCAACCCCATCACCCCGCAGCAGTAGCCGCAGTACGCGCCTATAGCCATTCCTACGACCATTCCGACGACGCTTCCGACGAACATTCCGTTGGTTGCTGCAAGCAGAGCGCCTATGGTAAAACCGCTCATCATTCCGACCGTCATTCCGATCATCATTCCGCTCATGCAGGTGAACTCGCTCCTGTAAGCGGCAGAATGCCAGAGTGCAAGGGCGTTGGTTGAAATGGAGAACGCCAGGAGGATGAACAGCCAGAAGTAGTTCCAAGCGTTGAAAACCGCAGAAACGCCTATTCCCAGGATTGCTATCGCAATGAACGAGAGCGCAGCGTTTTCCGCAAGCTTCCTTTCCAACGCAAAACCCGCTTTTCCTTCCATTACGCCGTTTGCAAACCATTCCAAGGATTTCCATAACCCGCGTTTAGGCTCCTGCTGGAGCGGGTTTTTCGAGAGGGCGTAGCCCCGCTCTCCGACCGCCTTTACGATTTCCATTTCGTCGGATTCGGCGCATTCGACTGTTATCTTTCCGGTTTTCAAGTCCGTTTCAACCAAACTCGCACCGGGAATCCGTTCTACCACTTTCGCGATTAGTTTCGAGCAGGCTTCGCACTCCATTCCCGTCGTATAGAAAGTTTGCCTCATGCTTCCACCCCGTACCCTTCCTTCTTGATCGCCTGGATTATCCGCGCTTCGGTCGCCGGTTCTTCAAACTCCACTTCAACCTCGTTCTTGGAGTGGCTTGCCTTAACGCTCTTCACCCCGCTGATTTCAGAGATTCCGTCCTGTAGGAGGATTTCGCAGCTTTTGCAGTGCATTCCCCTGGTCTTGAAGTTTTTCTTCATTTGCTATCCACCTCTCATTCGACTATGAGCTTTCCGCGGAACATGTTCATTCCGCACCTGTAAACGTACTCCCCAGGTTCTTGGGGAGTAAAGCGGGCGACTTGCGTCTTGTCGTCGCGGGCGATCAGGTTTACGCCGAATTCCTTCAGCACGAGAATCCTGTCGCACCCCGCGCTCTTGTCGGCCCTGAACCTGAGTTCAACCGGAATTCCTTTCTTAACCCTGAGTTCTTGGGGGTCGTATCCGTAGTTGTACGCCACGATTTCCACCACTTGCACTTCGCCGTTCCTGACTTCCGCCTGCTGGACTGCCGTTTGGCTTGCGCTTGCGGAAGGGGCGAAGAAAAACAACGCCCCGACCCCTGCAAAACCTATTCCGATGAGCCCCACGAGCAGCGCGGTTTGCGCGTTCACGAGAATCACACTCCGTTCTTTCCAACTTCCCGATTCGGGTGTAATCCTGCGAAATGAAACAATATATATTAGTTCGTGAAACAATGTTTCTCTAGAGTGAAACAAATGAAAAAGCCGGAAAAAAAGCCTCTCGTGGCATTGGTTTTCATCGCTTTGTTCGTGCTTTTGGTTGTAGTGACCATCTTTTCCTTCAACCCGGCTTACGCGCCCGACTTCCTCCTGCCGGTGGTGCAATACCACTTCGAGCTCATGATCCTGATTGCAATCGCCGGGATGTTCGTCGGCGCTGCCGTATACTATCTTCTGTCGGAGCAGGTTGTTTCGACGCAGACGCAAAGCAGGAAGAACGTCGAGATTCTGCTGAAGCTGTTGAGCGAGGACGAGCGGAAGGTAGTGCGGAAGCTTTTGGCCGGAAACGGGAAGGCGATGCAGTACGAGATTTCGAGGCTAGACGGGCTTACGAGGCTGAAGGCGCACAGGATTGTTTACAAGCTGGAGCGCCAGGGAATAGTTGAAATAGAGAAAATCGGTAAGGTTAACGCTATTACGCTGGTCGGGGAAATCAAGGAAGCGTTGCAGTAAACGGAGGGGATTTGCGAATGGGAGGACGGCTTGCTGGGAAAGTTGCGTTGGTTACGGGCGCAGGGAAAGGCATTGGTGAGGGAATAGCGAAAGTATTTGCGAAGGAAGGGGCGAAGGTAGTAGTGGCGGATTTGGACTTCGCTTCGGCAAAGAAAGCCGCTTTTTCAATCGGAAAAAATGCGGTTGCATTCAAGTGCGATGTTTCAAAAAGTTCAGACGCGCGGGAAGCCGTGGCTTTGGCGGTGAAGAAATTCGGGAAGCTCGACATTCTCGTGAACAACGCCGGAGTTTACCCCTTCCACAATTTCGTGGAGCCGGGGGAAGAGGATACTTGGCACAAAACCCTTTCCGTGGACATTGAAGGAGTTAAGAATTGCACTCTCGCTTCAGTCCAGCAAATGAAAAAACGGGGCAGGGGAGGAAAGGTCATCACTATTTCGAGCATTGCGGCAGTGCAAGGGTACGCGGGTTTGACTCACTACTGCACTGCGAAAGCAGGAGTTTTGGGCTTTACGAGGGCGTTGGCGTTGGAACTTGCTCCTTTGAAAATAAACGTGAACGCGGTTTGCCCGGGCTTGATAGACACTCCGGGAGTGAGGAAAGGCGTTGACCCTAAAATGATTCAAGGGCTTGCGAAAGCAATTCCCTGGCAGAGGGCGGGGAAGCCGGAGGATATAGCGTGGGCGTGCGTTTACCTTGCAAGCGAAGAGAGCGATTTCGTCACTGGCCAGCAGATAGTCGTGGACGGGGGAAACATCATCACCTGACGCCCGCAATAATCGAAGAATATTAAACCCCCTTTCCCCATTTTTTACTCATGAAAGTCATTCACCGTGACGACGAGAAGCTGAAACTATCGCCGCAATTCCTGGAGGACTTGTGGTACTTGACGAAGATAGTTAGCGTAGGCGATATCGTCGAAGGCTATTCTTTCAGGAGTTTCAAGATCGAGGGTTTGAACAGGCCGGTTGCCCCGGAAAAAAAGAAAGTGAGGCTTGAAATAAAGGTGGAGAACGTCGAGTTCGCGGAGAGCGTCAACAAATTGCGTTTGACGGGAATAATCCTTTCAGGAAGCCCAGAGGAGTACGTGTCTTTCGGCGAGCACCATACTCTCGACGTGGAGTTGAACGAGTCTTTCATTTTGAAAAAACGGCTTAATGCGGTGGAGGAAAGCTTTCTGCGGGAGGCTTTGAAGAAAACGTTCAAGTCGCGGGTTTCGATGGTAGTGATGGACGAGCACAAGGCGTTGTTGGCGAGGGTGGACGTGAGGGGCGTGAAGTTTGTCGGCGAGATAGAAAACAAGGCGAGCAAGAGGGACGCGAAGAGTTTTGATTCTTTGCAGGGCGCGTTTTTCCAAGAGCTGGCGAAAACGTTGGAAGGGGAGGAAATACTAGTTATTGCGGGTCCGGGTTTTGCCAGGGAGAATTTCAAGAAGTTTTTGGGGCAGAAGAAGCCCGAGTTGTTGGAAAAAGCGTATTTCGCGCATTGTTCGAACGCAGAGCAAAGCGGGGTTTACGAGTTGTTGAAAAACAAGGTTTTCGAGAAGGTGATGCAGAGCCAGAGGGTTGCATTGCACTTTGCGTTGCTGGAAGAGTTGAAAACCCACCTGGCCAAGCAGGATGGCTTGGCGGCTTACGGGCTTGCGGACGTGAAGCAAGCGGTGGGGTACAATGCTGTGGAAAAACTCTTGGTTTTGGACGAGATGGTGAGGAAAAATCCGGATGCGGGGTTGCTCGTGGAGAATGCGAGGAGCAGGGGTTCCGAGCTGGTGATTTTCGACTCGCAGGATAGTGCTGGGAAGGAATTCGAAGCGTTCAAGATAGCGGCTTTTTTGAGGTTTAAAATACGCTAGCGCTTTTCCCGGCCGGTCAGATTATGAATTCCCCTTCCTTTTCCTCGCGCTTCGGAGTTGTGTACGGGTAGAAGTACGCGACGAGCAAGAGCGTCAAGACTATCAAAACCACGTTTGCGCTCAAAAGGCTGAATCCCATTAATAACGCGAAAAAGAACACGAGCAGGTTTTGCGTCAGGGTTTGATGTACGTACACTTTTTTTCCACCCCCCGCCTTGCCAATTCCTTGGGGAAGAGGAGCGCCTCCTTGGGGTTACGTGATAATAAATTCCGAGCGCCCCTCCCACCAAATCCTTGGGCTTTTTCTCCTTCACCTCTCCTTCAACATTATGCTTTCGGGATTTATAAGTTTTTTGTTTTACCGATGGTTTGTATAGTTTTATACTAATTATGGGTAGTTTTTTATATGCTGTTGTTTTTACCCCTAAACTGGCGATATTTTTATATACTTTATTGTGTTTAGGTTGTTTTGGTCTTTCGTGGGTTTTTGCGACTCGCCGGTTTTAAGGAGGCTTTGAAAAGCGGTTTTCAGCGTTAGTGCTTTCAATTTTTGCGGTAAGGGTGGGTTGTCGTGGAATACAATATTTCGGATGCGGTTGAGGAAATAGTCCTGGAAATGCATTTCTTGCGCTTTGCATTCAAGGAGGATTTGATAAATTACTCGGCGCTGGCGCGTTTCATCAAGCCGTTGGTTGAAGAGCGGGTGGGGGAGCATGTAGGGCTGGACGCGATAGTAATGGCTTTGAAGAAGCACTCGCCTTCGCTTTCGTCCCAGCCTTTCAACATTTTCGGGGTTTTCAAGGAAGCCAGGCTTTTGCTGAGGACCGGGGTTTGCCTGATTCACTTCGAGAGGACCGAGGAGTTGCACAAGAAACTCGTGGAGTTCCAGAGGAACATCGACTGGGCGGCTGGAGAAAAGTTGTATTTGCTGCAGCGCAGCGAGGAGATTTCGATCGTCGCGTTGTCCAAGTATGAGGGTGGCTTGCTTTCGCTTGCAGCACCCGGCCAGGTTTTGAAGAAATACTCGAACTTGGCGGTAGTGACCGTGCAGTTTCCGGAAGAGTATTTCGATACGTACGGGGTTTTTGAGTATTTGGCAAACCAGTTTACGGACGTGGGAGTGAGCATCAAGGAGGTTTTTTCTTCGCACGACAAGGTTTCGCTGGTTTTCGACGAGGACAAGGCGTCTTTGGTTTACGAAAAACTCAGCAAAGCGGTTGAAGCGAGCAGGCAGTTGTCCGAACTGCAGGGAAAGAAAAAGCAGGAGATTTCCGTCAGAGCGCCTTGATTTCCTAGTATTTTATGACTACTTTGTCCCCGAGTCTGGCTATGTTCCTCAAGTCCAAGTCTATTTTTTGCCCGGAAGAGGTTTTCACGATGAACGTTTCATTCCTCTTGTTTATTCCGACGACGGTTCCCACGAGGCTTCCTATTTCGGTGTAAACGCTCTTCCCTTCCAAGCTCATTTTGGAGAACAAATCGTGTTTGAATTCCCTCGCAAGGACGGCGACTAGGTACATCGCCGCGACGCCGAGGAGTAGAGAATAGAAAAAGTTGGCGAACGACAGGATTCCGATCACCCAGTCCGCCGCGTTGTTGAAAATCAGCCAGAACACCAGGACTCCGGCAGTTTGGATGAGGTATTCCGGGAGGAGGTAGTTCTTTTTTTCCGACAATGTTTGCAGGACTTCGCCCACGATTATGAGGAGCACGGCCACTGGCAGGAGCAAGAGAAGGTCCTTTACGAACCAGGCGGTTATCTTGGCGGTTCCCAACTCTGCTCCTCCGGCTGGTAGGGCGAATACCCTTGAGGACGCCATCCATAAAGATGCGATGAAGAACGGGATGGCCGCGAAGTAGAATATGAAGCTGATGTTTTCGAAGGAAACCCTCCAGCTTCCAGCCCACTTTAAAATCCGCTCTTCAATCCCGAGGGCTTTGATTATCAGGTAAAAGCCCAGGAGCCCGATGAACAGGCGCATTCCGAAGAATTCGGCTAATGCGAAAAACAGCAGCGCCAGTCCGGGAATTCCGAATACAATCCTGGCTATGTTGGGTTCCTTGAGTTTTTCCAGAACGGCAAAGTAAGTAGATTCCAGTTCCTTGGTTTGCTTGACGGTTACTGTATGAACACTATTCACTTTCACTCTCGAGTTGATGAGGGGAATCATCTGCTCGTCGCTCGCACCGTCGCTCACGAAAACGCAGGAGTCCGGCGAGAGCTCGTCGATTATTTTCTCTAGTTGCTTTACGACCTGCGCGTGGGCGTGGTACCCACCGCGGGCGTCCCCACTGAGCGTCGCGAGGAAAACGTTCTTGAATTCCTTGCTCAGCTCGTCGTAAAGCTTTACTGCTGCGAACATGGTGTTGATGTCGGAGTCTTGCGGGTCGGCCATTCCGAAGGCGTTCGCCGCCTCGAGGTTTTCCTTCCTTCCGATGACGGGACCGCGTATTTTCGTCTTCTCGCCCAGGTCGTTGTCAACGTCGACGCACAATATGAGGAGCCTCTTCGCTTCAGCCATTTTTCCCTACCCTTATTGTTTTACCTAAAGCCGGAATTTAAAGTAACTCGCTGTTTCCAGGTAGCAGGGAGAAAAACAAGTCGGTTTTCTTTAGTTTCAGCAACGGCTTAGGCTTTAATTCCTTGAAAAGTTCTTCCTTGCTTTTGCTTCCGGGCATGATCATCCGCCCAGCCCAGCTTACGCCCTTTGCCACTAGTTTTTCGGCAGGCTCCAACGCAAGTTCTTCCCCTTGTCCTGAAAAAACCATTCGCAATTCAACGTTTTTGAACCATTTTCTCTCTCCGGAAATAAGGAAAGCGCCTTTCCCAACGAACTCGCCGCTCGAGTATTTCGAAACCTGGCTTTTGCCCACGCAGTAAACGTCAGCAACGCCGCTTTGCAGTTTCCATGCGTTGGAATAGCAAGCCGTGAACTGCGCCGCCTCGCGCGAATCCTGTTCTTTTGCTTTAACGCCTTCCTTGAGTATTACTGCGGAAGCGCCGTGCACGTCCGCGTGGAAGAACAAGTCGTTCTCCTTCAAATTGTTCGCCACAAGCAAGTCGTTTTGCTTCGCGTTCTTTCCGCCCACGCACAGGAAGCCGTTCGTGGTGGTGAAATGCCTGTATTCGTCGAACCACTTTTTCTTCTGCTTTCCCTTTTTTTCCTCCGCCGGCTTTTTTTCCACACCGGTTTTTTGCGAGAGTTTTCTTTTGGTTTCCTCGATTGCTTTCTTCGCCCCTTCGGCTTTCTTTTTGAATTTCTTAGCTTCATCGAAAAGCGTTCTCGCGTTTTCCAACGCGCTTTTCCTAACGTCCAAAATTATCTTCATTTTCCCTTCCACCCTTTCCTCAACGCGTTCAGCCATTCGTTCGCTGGGTATTCCACTTCGGGATCAAGCCCGAGGCGCCGGACTTGTGACCTGCGCTTGTCGTTAGCGAAACTGCTGGTTCTAAAATACTTTATGCCGAATTCGTCAGCCAAAAACCTAGCGCAGAAAAATTCAAGCATTGGCGCGAAATCGCGATGTTCTATCAGCCCGACGCCCTCCTTGGGATGGTAACTCACGGTGCGAGCTACGGTTGCTCCGGGTGATTTTAGGGATTCCTGCGTATTATACCGTATGAACCCGACTCGTATCCTGCCGGATCCGTCCGCGTTAACCTCAGCCGCTTCCCTTATGTGTGGAAGAAAGCGGCTGGGGATTTTTATGAGATACGTGCGCTGTTTATGGCCGAGAAGGTCGGCGGCGAGCGACTCGCGAGGCCCGGCCAGTATTTTGAATTGGTGCACTTTGACCCCCCGGATGCCGCTTTTGGGGGCGTCCGAATAGTATACCGCCAAATGCGTCGGCGGCCGTTTCGTTACCGCAGTACGCTCACTCATTTTTCTTCTACCTTTTTCTCAGGGGCTTTCTTGACCCATTTCTGCCCCCAGTCTTTCTTGCTTTCGCAGTTGGGAGTGAGGCACATGTTGAACGGCCTTCTCCCGCGCCTGATTACTGTAATGACCGGGGCTTTACAGAACTCGCAGGCTTTGCCCGTCGGCTTGGGCAAAGAGTTTTTGGGGAGGGGGAACGTGGTTTTGCAGTCGGGGTACTGGTTGCAAGCGGCGAAAAGCCCGAACTTGCTTCTCTTCAACACTATCTTCCCCTTTCCGCACTTGTTGCAATCGCCCAGTTCGCTCGCCTGCTTTTGAGTCGCGTTTACGGCTTCGAGAAGCTCTTCCCCGATTTCCTTCTCGTCTTTCTTGAACGAGGAGAGGATTTTTTTCAAGAGGTTTTTTCCCTTCTCCACAACCTGTTCTTTGGTTTTCTTTTCCGCCTGTATTTCCTCCATTTCACCTTCGAATTCCCTTGTCAAGTCGGGAGAGATTATTTCCGGAACGTGCTTTTGCATCGCCTGGAATACGCTCAAGCCCAACGGTGTGACTTCGATGGATTTTCCCGCCGCGTAATCCCTATCGAAGAGTGTCTGCACTATTTCCGCGCGGGTTGCTTTTGTTCCCAGGTTTTCCCCCTCCAGCGCCTTTATCACCGAAGCTTGCGTGTAGCGGGCCGGGGGCTGGGTTTGTTTTTCAACCATTTCAATTTTTTCAATCTTCACGCTCTCCCCTTCGAAAAACGCGGGGAGTTGTTTTTCCCTGATTCTCAAGAACGGAGCATAAACAGAAAACCAGCCTTTTTCTTTTATGGAAACGCCGTCCGCGTTGTACTCTTCGCTTCCGCTCTGCAAAACGACCCTTTGCTTTTCCAGCAAAGCGGGTTTTGAGAAAGTGGCGAGATAGCGCCTTGCGATGAGTTCGTATAGCCTGAGCGCGTCTTTGCTTGCTTCCGGGGCGGTTCCGGTGGGGTAGATTGCCGGGTGGGCCGGGTCTTCCTTCGGCCCTTCGTGGGGGGCGAAGCGCTTTTGCTCAACCAGTTCCTTGGCGAAGGGCGAGAGGCTTTTTTGCTTTTCCAAATTTCCTATCACCCGCTCGTGGTTGAGTTTGGACGGGAGTTTTTGGGAAGAGGTTCTGGGATAGCTTATCGCGGCGTCTTCATACAACTCCTGCGCCAATTGTAGGGTTTTGGTGGGCGGAAAGCCGAAGGAATTGTACGCTTCCACCTGCAGGCTCGTCAAGTCGAACGGGAAAGGGGGAAGCTGCTTGATTTTCTTACTCTCGATTTTCTTTACGAGAGCGTTTTTGCTGCTGTTGTTCAACGCGGTTTCGGCTTTCTTCTCGTCCAAAAACCTTTCTTTCGAGTGGATGAACTGGTTTCCTTTAGCGAGAGCGAAAACCTGCCAGTAGGGCGTGGACTTGAAGGATTTTATTTTCAACTCCCTGTCGCACAACAGCGCGAGCGCAGGGCCTTGAATGCGGCCCATGCTCATTATCCTGAAAATGCCGGCCTTCCGGATTGCCGTCATCAAAGCTCTCGAAACGTTGATTCCCCAAAGCCAGTCGAGGGTGTGCCTAGCCTGCCCCGCTTGAACCGTGGGGACGTCGAGAGGCTGGAGATTGGAATAAGCGTCAACCAAATCTTCTTTCGTGAGTGTGGAGAAGAACATTCTCCTTGCTTTCTTTCCTTTCGCCAGGAATTCGATTATGTTCCCGCCTATGGTGGAGCCTTCAACGTCCCAGTCGCAGGCGTTGACCACTTCGCCCGCTTCTTTCGCGAGTTTTTTCAGGAGGGAGTAGTATTTTTTCGAGAAAGCGCTTTTCTTGTCCGCCTCGAAGCCCGGAACCCACTCTATTTCGAAAACCGGGTAGCCGCTTCCGGGCGTCGTTTGCTTGAGGGAAAACAAGTGCCCCACTGCCGGGGCTACAATCGCGTTTTTCCCTTCGATTTCGTAGTAAGCCACTCCGCCGGAGGTTTTCCTGGTTGATTTTCCCAATGCTTGCGCTATTTTCTCGGCAACGCGCGGCTTTTCGGAAATAATCAGTTGCATAAAGTCAAGTTTCGCAACTCCTTGTATATTATAATACTGCTTTGGAGTGCCCTGCTGTTATTAGAGAAAAAGGCTTTTCAGAGCAGGGAGTATTTGCTCAAGTAAATCTGGACTTTCAGCACTTCAAGAAAAGGCAGTATGATGAGCGATTGGGTTACGAGTGAAATGAAACGCGCGAACCAGAACGCCTTTCCCAATTCCAGGAAAATCCACGTGTTGGCGAAGAACAACAACGCTGCGACTATCAAGAACAGTATGAAGTACGGGAATTTCCTTTCTATCATCTTGACGCTCCTTCCGATTGCGTGGCTCAAGCCCAGTTCTTCCAGCACCACGGCTTGCGGTGCGAACAATACCGCCGCAGAAACAAGCAGCGAGAAAACCGCGCCCCAGAACAGGCTGATCCCGTTTTCGAAAAGCAGGAGGTTGAAACCCAGTATCGCGGCGAATGCAGTGAGGAAAATGAAGAACAGGCTGAAAGTCGCGTGTTCAATCAAGCCGATGTCGTGCGAAGTAAGACGGTTGAGCGTGCGCTGGCTTTTGACGACTACGTTTATTGCTGCAATGGCGAACGAAAAGAACAAGAGGGATAATAGGAAAGTCACGACGGTTATGGCGACGTCCGCAGTGCTCAAGTCGAGCTTTACGCTCCCGACCCTCAGGAAAGTGGCGCTTAACGCCAGGAAGTTCGGCAGCAGCATGGACAGGGGAAATGCGATGAGGAACGGAATGCTGAACGCTGAAATCAACCGCAAGTTCGTCGAGTACGCTTCAACAGCGTGGTTCAACACGTTCCCGAAACCCATTTTGCCAGACCCTTCCAAAGCTGAAAATCAATTACTCACGTTGTTATTAAAAACGCTTTTCACGCCCGCGTTCCAATCAAACACCCGATCCTCGCGCCTGCAACCTTCACCCGGACGGTTTCCCCCAGCTTCCCCCGTTTCAAAACCACTTTCCTGTACTCGCCAGTCCTTCCGCCCGCTCCCTTTCCGTCTTTTTCAGTCACCAAAACATAGGCTTGCGTTCCGACAAGCTTCTTGTTTTTCTCCAGGCTTATCCTCCTCACCAAAGCGCTTGTTACTTCGCTTCTCTTTTTCACTTCCTTGTTGTCCAGCTGCTTCAATCCCGCCGCGATTGTCTTCGGGCGGGCGGAGTATTTCGAAACGTTCACCACGTCGAAACGCTCGCGCTTGAGGAACTCCAGCGTTTCCTCAAAATCTTCTTTCGATTCGGTGGGATATCCGACGATGATGTCGGTTCCCAAAACCGCGTTTGGAAACTTTTTCCTGACGCTCTCAACAGCCCTTTCTGCCTGTTCCGAAGAATACCCCCTGCGCATGTGCTTCAAGACTGAATCGCTGGCGCTTTGCACCGGAATGTGGAAAAACTTGTAGACCTTCCCGTTCCCGAACGCTTGCAAAAGCTTTTCTTCCAGCCTCAGGAAATGCTGGGGGTTGAGCATTCCGACCCGGACTTTGAAGTTTCCGGGAATTTCGCAAATCCTCTCAAGCAATTGGGGAAGGGTTACGCCGCAGTCCATTCCGTACGCCCCGGTGTCTTGCGAAGTCAATTGTATTTCCCTTGCTCCGAGCGAAACCATCCTTTCGATTGTCTCGATTACTTCCCTCGGCCTATAGCTCTTCACCCCTCCCCTCGCGAGTTTCGTGGAGCAGAACGTGCAGGAGGAAGCGCATCCGGCGTTTACTTGAATCCTGGAAATCACGCCTTCCACCGTCGGGTTCAAGCGCGGGATTCCGTTGTTCGACGTCAAAACCAGCCTCTTTCCTTCGAACGCCGCTTGCACCGCTTCTGCAATGCTTCCCTGGCTGAACGTGCCGATCAGCGAAGCGGACGGATTGTGCCTGCCGACTATTTTCGGCGTTGCTTGCACGAGACAGCCTGCAATCACGAGCGGCTTTGCGGTGTGGGATGCTTTCCAGAGGATTTTCTGCTGGGTGGCGTCCTTCACGCTGCAGGAGTTCAGCACTATCACGTCGGCTTGTTCTTCAGTTTCCGTTATTTCGTTCGCGTGTTCCTTCAACAGCAAGGCCATCCTGTCGCTGTCCGCCTGGTTGAACGTGCACCCGTAAGTCTTGATGTAAACCTTCACTGCCTTCACTCTCATGAAAACGATTAAAAAGTCTTTTCGACAAGCATTATTTTCTCCAAAGCCTATTTTTAGTTTGGCTTTAGTTTGAAAGGCGATTTTGAAACATGGTTAAGCAGGCTAAGAACTACGTTTGCGAACGCTGCAAGAAAGAATCCGCCTTCATACAGGTATGCGAGTACTGCGAGAAGAAAATATGCCGCGCTTGCGAGAAATCGTCCGCAACACACTCTAAAACCCTGCGTACGGTAATCTGCAGGAGCTGCTGGGGCGACTTGCGAAAGCGCAAGCGCTTCAAGAGCCTTTAAGCGCTAAAAAGCTTTTTGTTCCGCGTTTTTCCAGCGTTCTGCCCGCTGCCCGATTTCAGGCAATCGGTTTAAAAAATCCCTGTCGGTAAGATAATTCCTTGTTTTGAAAAACCGAAGGTGGGGCGTTTAGTGAGCGGAACCGATTTCGAACCGTGGGTTGAAAAATATCGTCCCCAAAAGCTGGGCGACATAGCGGGACAGGATCATTTGGTTGAGCGGATGAAGCACTTCGTCAAGACCAAAAGCCTTCCGAACATGCTTTTCGCGGGAAGGGCGGGAATTGGAAAAACATCTGCAGCGCTGGCTTTGGCGCGGGAGTTGTACGGGGACGATTTGCAGCAGAGCTTCAGCGAGTTGAACGCCAGTGACGAGAGGGGCATTGATGTAGTGAGGGGGAAGATAAAGGATTTCGCAAGAACCCTGCCGTTGGCGAAGGTGGATTTCAAGATAATCCTTTTGGACGAGGCGGACTCGTTGACTCCGGACGCGCAGCAGGCTTTGCGCAGGACGATGGAATCCTACTCTAAAAACTGCCGTTTCATCCTCAGTTGCAATTATTCCTCCCGCATCATAGAACCTATTCAGTCGCGTTGTGCCGTTTTCCGCTTCAGGAGCTTGCAGGACGAGCAGATTAAGAAAATAGTCGAAGGCATTGCCGGGAAAGAGGGTGTGAAGGTAGACGAAAAGGCGTTGGATGCGATTGCTTACGTTGCCGACGGGGATGCGAGGAAGGCGATAAACTGCCTGCAGGGTTCCGCAGAAAAAGGGAAGATAAGCGAGGAAGCGGTTTTCCAGGTTTCCAGCCGCGCGAAGCCGAAGGAAATCGCGGAAATGGTCGAGTTGGCATTGAAGGGAAAGTTCGTCGAGGCGAGGAACAAGCTCAACACCGTAATGCTCAAGTATTCCATGAGCGGAGAGGACGTTTTGCAGCAGGTTTACCGCGAAGTGATTTTACTGGGGGTTTCAGACGATGTTAAAGTCCAGTTGGTGGACAAAATCGGCGAGTACGACTTTCGCTTGAGCGAGGGGGCCGACGAGCGGATTCAGCTGGAAGCTTTGCTTGCGCAAATAATGCTCGTTGGAAGCAGGAAGTAAAACGCTCTTTTTTTAAGAAACTATTGTGTAAAGGGTTTTGGAATGTCTTCAATCCAGCATTACGCCCACGCGGCGCACATTATCCTGCAGAAGAAGGAGAGGCACGAGCGGAAGCTTGCGGAAGAATCGCGGAAACTGGCGAAAATCCGCGTGAAGCTTCGCGGCAGGCTAGATGATTTTCTTGAGGGAAAGCAAGTGCGCATCAGCCAGTTGAGCGGCGATTTTTTGAAACAAGCGGTTGTGGTTGACGGAGAGAAGAGAAAGCTCGACACGATTCGCGCGCGGCTGGATGCGGTGAAGAGGGTCAGGTTTGCCGGAGTTTCTTCCTGAAGAGTTTAGCTCCTAACTTTTTCAAAAAGGTTTTTAAGCACCCCCCCTATTCGGTTCAACGAGGTGATTGGTGTTGAGGCATTTGGCTTTGTTCGGCTTGATGGCGTTAGCTTTTGCTTTCGTTCTAATGCCCGTCAATACATATCGGGCAACCGACGGTGGCGGAAGTCCCATGGGGATTGAGCAGGCGCCGATGGGTATAGAAACGCAGCCGATGGGAATCGAACAAGGCACCGAGGAAGGCTTTATTTTGGGTGCAGGCACAGGAAGCGGCTCTCAAATTATGGGCGTTCAGGACAATCCCTTCGGCGTCCAAGATTTTCCCAAAATCCTCGGAACCATGGAAGGATAGCTTCCCCTTTTTCTAGTTTTTTCTTTTCGTTTTTTGTTTTTTCCCTCTAAACAATACCATTTTAAAGTGGTTCGGCACTACCGTTATTTTCAAGTGGTATTGCGGGAAAATGAGCCTTGACGAGTTTGCAAAGTCGTTCGGCAGGATTTGGACTATTGCCGCCTATTGTATGGGCTTTGCCAGGATCCACTTGATGCCGGTCAAGTCCTTGAAGGCCAAGAATTTCAAGCAAAGCCTTTGAGGGAATGAAGGCGTTTTTCCCGGTTTTGAGGGAAAAAAGCTGACCCGCATGGGAAAGAGATTTTTCTTTCGAGTGCAAACAAAACCTCCAGCTTGAAGCTCACGCCGGGAATAAAATAAGCTGGGGTTAGAGACTGTGGTTCGAGAGACGCAGGCAACCCCAAGGAGGCATTCCAGAAGACGATTATGTCGCCCGGTCCTCTCGCAACCACTCTTTTGCAAAATTCGGAAGAATAATTGGACCTTAAACCTATTTATAAGCCTTTCGCCGATTGTCGTATTGCCGTTTTCGGGCGTTTTACGCTATTTCCTTCTTTATTTTCGCCAAAAGCGCGTTTTTCTTCTTTCCTTCCTTCAACGCATACGCCAGCACGTCGTAAATGTTTTTGGCGGTCAAAAGCTCGATTTTCTTCAGTTGTTCCTCGCTCAGCACGACGTCGTCCTTGTTTGCGTAAGGAACGACGGCTTTCTTGATTCCGGCTTCGATGGCCGCTTCCACTTTCTGGGTTATTCCGCCCACGGGCAGTACGTCTCCCCTTATGCTGAGGGAGCCGGTTAGGGCGACGTCTTGCTTGACGGCCACTTCCTCCAAGGCGGAAATTACCGCTGTCGCCACGCTGACGCTCGCGCTGTCGCCCTCAACTCCTTCGTAAGTCTGCAAGAACTGGATGTGAATGTCGAACGTTGAAGTGTCTTTTCCAAGGTGGCGTTTGATGAGTGCGGAAACGTTTTCAACCGCTTCTTTCGCTATATCGCCTAGCTTCCCGGTTGCGATTGTCTTTCCTTCCTCCCTGGAGCTGGCCGGAGCGACTTCGGCGACTATGGGCAAAACCACTCCAGAGTCTCCCATTACCGCCAATCCGTTGACCTTTCCGACTTGCGCGCCGTGCGTGGTGAAAACCTGGTATTCTTTCCTCATTTCAACGGCTTGCCTCACCATCTGCTGTTCGAGGGTTTGCGCGATGGTTTTGGCTTTCAAAACGTGGGTTGCGGAAACGAGCTTCGCGCCTTCGTCCACCGCCAAATCCCCGGCAGCGCGAATCAACCCGCCGAGTTCCCTGAGTTTGAGCGTGAGCTTGTTTTTCCTCCCGCTTCTTTTTCTCGCTTCGTAGATTATTTCCTCAACTGCTGCAGAGTCGAAGTGGGGTATCTTCCCGTCTTTCTGCACTTCCTGCGCTATGAATTGTATTATCTTGTCTTCGTTTTCGGGCGTGTCGTCAATCTGGTCTTCCATGTACACTTCGTAGCCGTAACCGCGGATCCTGCTTCGCAAGGCAGGGTGCATTCTTTGCAAGTCGCGGTAGTTTCCTGCCGCTACTAGCACGAAGTCGCACGGGACGGGCTCGGTGCGCACTTGCGCTCCAGAGGACAATTCGCTTTGGCCTGTGATTGGATACTTTTTCTCCTGCATTGCGGTTAACAACTCTTGTTGTCCGCGCGCGGACAAAGCCGACGCCTCGTCTATGAACAAAACTCCTCCGTTCGCCTTGTGGATGAATCCCGCTTCCACGCGCAAGTGCGCGGGCGTTCCCAAGCCTCCGGATTGGAATGGGTCGTGTCGGACGTCTCCGAGCAACGCCCCTGCTCTCGCTCCGGTCGCTTCGATGAAAGGCGCTTTTTTCTTGTCGGAGTTTTCCATAAGCAGTTTCGGTCCCATCATTTCGCCGAAAATCCTGCTTCTCCCCAGTTGCATTCCTATTGCGATGATTCCGCTCACG
>JAZDIF010000053.1:0-4607 GCA_043805205.1 Microcaldota archaeon | reverse complement strand
CTCCCGCTCTGAAGGGGCAGAAGGCGAAGAACCTTTTCGTTTACGGAAAGACGGGAACGGGAAAAACGGTTTGCACCAAGCACGTTCTCGACAAACTATTGCAGCAGGGCAACTCGCAGGTTTTCGGGCTGTACATGAACTGCCGCATCTACGACTCCCGCTATAAAATCCTTCAAAAGACCATCACGGAGTTCCACCCGACTTTCGCGAAAACCGGCTATTCGTTCGCAGTGCTTTACGAGAAATTCGTCGACTGGATTGAAGACGGCGGGAAGAACGTGGTTTTGCTGTTGGATGAAATAGACGTCGTGAAGGACTTGGACCAGACGGTTTACACCCTCACGCGCATCAACGATGATTTGAGGGGCGGAAGCCTCGCGCTTGTCGGCGTTTCAAACAAAGTCGGCTTCACCAAAAAACTGGATTCACGCGCGAAAAGCTCTTTGTGCGAAGAGGAACTCATCTTCCAATCTTACAACGCCGTCCAGCTCGGCGGGATTTTGAAAAACCGCTCTCAAAAAGCCTTTCAGGACGGCGTTCTCGACGAGTCCGCAAACAATCTTGCTGCGGCAATAGCCGCGTCTGACAACGGGGACGCGCGTTACGCTTTGACGCTTTTGCTTCGAGCGGGAGAGCTGGCGGAGCACAAGAAGCTCGGTAAAATCACGGACAAGGAAGTCGAGTCGAGCAGGAAGGCTGCAGAGGAAGACAAGGCCTTCGAAATTATTTCTTCTTTACCCGAACACCAACAACTCGTATTGTACGGCTTGGCGAAGCTTGCGACGGACATGAAATACAAGCGCCTGGTTGAGGAAGCGGGTGAAAAGCTTTACTTCAGCGGGGAGGTTTACGAAGCTTACGTCGACACGACCAAGAAATTCGGGCGGGAGGCGAGAACGTCCCGCTGGTACAGGGAGTATTTGCACGAGCTGGAAATGCTGGGTTTGATTTCAACAGTGCAAAGCGGCAAGGGGATACGCGGGCAGACTACTTTAATCCGCTCTGCTTACGAGCCAGCCAGAGTGAAGAAAAGCATCGAGAAAACGTTTGCCAGCGAATAGCGAAAGCCGGCGGTGCGTGTTTTAAACCGCCCGGCGTTAATTCTTTTTTCTCAGATAGAGAATGGTGCGAAAAAATGTCTTCAGACTCGAAAGCATTGTACGAATTCAGGAAGCAACTGGAAGCGCTGAAGAAATTCCAGGGAAGGGGGACGGAGTTGATCAGCGTTTACATCACTCCCGGGTATCCCGTTTCGGAAATCGTCGCGAAATTAAGGGACGAGTTCGGGCAGGCGTCGAACATCAAAAGCGCTTCCACGAGACAGAACGTCCAAGGGGCTTTGGAGAAGATAATGCACTTTTTGAAAGGCGCTAACAAGCCGCCGGAAAACGGAATGGCGGTATTCTGCGGAAACGTTTCCGAAAACGAGGGGAAAATCGATATAGAAATTTTTTCCATAGTCCCGCCCATGCCCATTCCCGTGCAATTCTACCGCTGCGAATCGCGTTTTGTTTTGGAACCTTTGGAAGAGCTTTTGGACACGACGGGAACTTACGGGCTCGTCGTGCTGGACGGGAAGGAATGCACTGTTGCAGTACTGAAGGGAAAAACCACGAAAGTCATTAAAAAGCTCGAGAGCACCGCCCACCAGAAAGTGCACAAGGGGGGACAATCGGCAGCCCGCTTTTCCCGTCTTGCTCAAGAGGGGATTGAATTTTACTATAAGCGCATTGGAGAGGCGATGTCGGCTTTTTTAGAGCAGAAAAACTTCAAGGGAGTGATCGTCGGAGGGCCGGGCCCTGCGAAAGACAATTTCATGAAAATGAAGCCTTTCAACTACCAGTTGAACGTGTTGGGAGTCGTGGATACGGGTTATACTGACGAGTACGGGCTGAGGGAATTGCTGGAAAAAGCCAGCGGGTTGATTGCGGGACAAGAGGCTATAGTCGAGAAAAAACTTTTGAACGAGTTTCTTGCTGAAGCGGCGAAAGGCGGGCTTGCCGCGTGGGGGGTTGAAGCCGTCACCAATATTCTGGCTTCAAGAAAAGCCAAGATGCTCATAGTGACTGAAGGGCTTGAGGCGATGCAGGACGGGAAGAACGTGATTCCCGACTTGATAAGCGACGCCGAACAGCAGGGGATTGAAATCGCTTTCGTTTCCGAGGAAACGCCGGAAGGACAGCAGTTCCGTGCTACGTTCGCTGGAATAGGCGTTTTCCTGCGCTTCCGCTAGAAAATCAGATTCTCTTGATTTTGAGCTTGTTGAAAGCCTCGTCCGCCTTCTTCTTCACTTCGTCGAACTCTTTCTCCAACTCCGCGGCTTTCCCCAATCCTTTCCTTACGCCCAGTTCAATCTCGTGCACCGCACTGCGCATCGGGTAAATGGTAACGGTTTTCAGCAGGTAAGCCTTGCTTTCGGAACCCTTGCTCTCTTCATCCTGGATTCTGGGAATGAAAAGCAAGACTGACGCAAAGCGCAGTACTGCCGAAATGACGAAAACGAGCGGGAGCCCAGCGAAGAAAAGGAAAGACTGGTTTTGCAAAACGATTGAAAGCCAAGCGCCTACCATCGCGCCGGCGAAAACCGCAATGCCCTGGAAGAAGTTGTAATACGCGACAAAACGCGCCTTCTCTTCCGCAGGCGTGGTTTTCAAAACCAGGTTGAGCGTTGCAATCCTTTGCCCCGCCCACCCGAGTCCCGAGGTGAATTCCGCCAGGAAAAGCAAGAGCGGGGTGGTGAAAACGGACCACCCGAGCGGGAGTATTGAAACGACCAGCCCGCTTGCGTACAAGACGGTCTTGTTTCCCAAGCGGCTTACCGCATCGCCCCAGTAAACCATCGTGAGGAATAAGGAAACCTGCATTCCGGCTGTTACCAAGCCGAACGACGCATAATCGAACCCCAAATCCCTCAGCATGTAAACGGCGAGGTAAGGGGAGGAGACGTTCACGGCGAAAACCATGATAGTGTTGTACAAAACGAGAGAACCGAAGTTGCTTTTCGTGATTTGCTTCAGGAAAGAAGCGAATCCTCCGGCGGGAGGCGCTTGCTCCAACCGCGGTTCCACTTTCCTGCTTAAATACCAAAGAGAAATTATCCTGGCGGCGAACGCTACCGCAAAAATCACTGTAAAGCCATACAGCCCTCCGAGAAGGTTGTCGAAAAACCCGAGGGTCCAGCCTGCGATCATGGTGGTGACGAACGCGGCGAAGCTCGTCAACTCGTTTCTTCTTCCGAAGAACGAAGCCCTTTCTTTTTCCTTTACTATGTCTCCCATCCAGCTGGTCCAAGCCGGGTTTGCCAACAACTCTGCAAGCGCGAAAAGGCTGTAGAACAGGACGAGGAGGGAAACCGCGTTATTGTGGGAGAAAAGAGAAAGGAAAATGAAGCCCAGCCACATTGCCGTTTGCAGCGAGACGAGCTTCAGGACGAGTTCCCGCCTGCTCTGGTATGTTCTCGCGAGCTTGGAGTAGAACAACTGCCCGAGGCTTCCGAACAACTGGGGAAACGTTTGAAGGAAACCGATGTCGGCTACAGTCGCACCCAACCGCAATGCAAAGGGGGTGATGAACTGCACTCCGAAGCCAGTCATTATCGAATAGTAAATCCCGTCTTTCACGGAGTACTCCTTGGATTTTTCCAATTGCTCCTCCAAGGAAGGCTGCTTTGCTTGTTGGGGTTTCGGCTCTTCAACCATATTTGCAAACAACCGCCAAGAATCAGACTCTGACCAGGACCGTCACGAGGAAAAGCCTTTTCCCCGCCCTTACGCCCATGAGCTTGTGCGAGAGTGAAAAGGATTTTTTCAACTGCCTTACTGCGTTCAGCGCGGTGGTTTTGCTTCCGGCGATCACGTCAACGCCGCCGGTTTTCTTCCGTTCGGCTTTCCAAAATGTTTTTCCGGACAAGTGGTACTGCAGCCTAAGCAATGCTTTCTCTACTTTCTGCTCGTCCCCCCGCAATTGTATTATCGCTTCCTTGTAGCCGCCCGACTCGCGGTTGCACTGCAAACACATGGTTTTCACTACCGGAATTTCAAGCCTTTTTTCCTGTAATACCCTAGCTCCGTCCACGTTCAAGTCGAAAACCGCCTTGACGAGCAGGAAGTTTTTGTCCCTTGAGTACGAAACCCTCGCCGCGAGGGGAAAGGCGGACTTGCTTTTCTTTTCCACGAGTTCGCGCACCATCCTCTCGTCGAACGCAACCCACTCGCCCGCTTTCTTTACTCTCCCGCACTTGGGGCACTGGACGAACTCGAGGTTTTTCTTCTGCACTTCAACGAGCTGCTGCTTGGAAAAACAGTCCATGCAGAACGCTCCTACGAACTGCTTTTCCTTCGAACCGCAGGACGGGCATGCTTTCAAGTTTCCCAAACACCTTCCATCTTTTTTTCAAAAGCGCCCCAGAGCGCATATGTTTTTAATCGCCGTATTGATTTAAAGTTGTTTCAAAAGTTCCTTTGCGCGGGGTTTGAGTAAGTGACGGTGGACCAGAGGGAAAAGGCGATTAGTGCAAGCAGGGTTTTGTTCAAAATCCCTCCTTATCGCAAGGTCTTGCTTTATTTGATTGCGTTCACTTTCTTCGCCGGTTTTCTAATCAAGCTTTA
>JAZDIF010000052.1:0-16193 GCA_043805205.1 Microcaldota archaeon | reverse complement strand
CCCTTACAGCGCGAAAGGCTTTTCGAAAAGCTCACGAAAACGAAAGGCTGGAACCACTCCGTAATAGAATATACCGCCTCGCAAATCACCCGCTTGATGAGGAAGAAAGTCTCCTTGAACACCATCGAAGCGGCGATGGTTGCAGACGCTTTATCCCGCTTGGAGCCAAAGCCTTCCAAGGTATTCGTCGATTCGCCCGATTCCGTTCCGGCGAAGTTTGAAAAAAGAATCCGCAAGTTTTACAACCACAAGATGGAGTTCGTGTGCGGAAACAAGGCCGACGCGAAATACCCAGTCGTTTCCGCCGCTTCGATAATCGCGAAGGTTTTGCGGGACAGGCAGATTGAAAAACTGCATAGAGAAATAGGGGATTTCGGAAGCGGTTACACGCACGACCCGAAAACCATAGAATTCTTGAAGAAAAACTTTGATAGGCCCGAAGTGCAGGAATACTTGAGGCACGAGTGGAGCACCATACGCAAGAACCACGCTCCTGCCGGACAGGCTAAGCTTGGGGATTTCTAAAACCGAAAAAATAGAAAAAACCCCCGTTCTAACGGGGGTTCGGAAAAAGAGTTTAAACGAGTTTTTCCAAGTCGCCTTCCTTCTTTTTGGCTACCCTCGCCACGGTGTCCTTCAAGCCCAAGCCGATCGCTATGGCCATTCCAAGTCCGAACGCCAGTGCAACCGAACCGAGCAGCAGGAGGAACGCGGTTCTCAAGATCGACGCGTCTGCGTTAGGCAGGAACAACGGAAGGGCGATAACCACTCCGGTGTAGATGATGAACGCTTCCAACACCCAAGCTATGAGGTTCTTGAACGGGACGCTTGACGATCTCATCTTGTCGGTTATGTAGTCCCCACCGAGCAAGGCGATCAAGAGCACCGCCACACCCTGCACGAACAAGGGAATGTAGCCGACGAACCATGAAACTAGCTCGCCCACGAACACGAGGCTCGTAACTTCGGCTGCAATGCCCAGGAACACCGCCAGGGTCAACAGCTTCAACACTTTTCCCAAAACATCAGTCAGGGTAAACCCGAACAGGGCATCATGGATGCTCCTTTTTCTCAACTGCTTTTCCAAACCGATTTGCAGGAGAAAATTTTCAAGAATAGAAACCAAAAACACTGAGACGATCCAGCCGATTCCCAGGAAAACCACGAGAATGAGCAGGTCTATCAAACCGTACATGAAGTTTGAAGCAGCCATTGACAACGCTTCAACCAGCCTCGCGTACAACACGTCGAAAACCATTTTCCACACCCCTCCCTAAAAATGCGGTTTCTTTCAACTACCGCCTGTTTGCTTCAAGGCATTACAAAACCGTTGTTTAAAAAGGTTGCAGAAAAGGGTCGAAAGCGAAAGTTTATATAGCGGCGATTGAAGCAGTATTAATACTTTTTCTTTCCGCGGTTTCTGAGAGCCCGCGGGGAGTTTTGTTGGGAAGGAATCGCTCATGGTTCAGTATCACAAGCACGCCAGAACTAAGAGCTCCGGAAGCGGAGGCTTGAAGAGGAGAAACCGCGACAAGGTGCTCTCGCACTACGGCGGTTTTTTCGCCAGACCCAGGCTGAGTGAAACGGACAAGAACGAAATCAAGCCGTTCAAAGTCAGGGGAGGCAAGCTCAAAGCTGCCATCCGGAAAATCGCGTTTGCAAACATCGTGGTTGAAGGAAAGTCGAAGAGAACCAGGATAAAGAACGTCCTGGAAAACCCGGCGGACAGGCACTTCGTCAGGGAAAAAATCATCACCAAGGGAACGATAGTGGAAACCGAGGCTGGAAAAGCCAGGATTACGAACAGGCCCGGACAGGACGGCGTCGCCAACGCGGTTTTGGTAAAGTGATTAGTTGGAATTTTTGGTTTTAAGCAAAACCGGAAAGGGAAACCTCCTCCTTGAAGCGCAAGGGGAGGGTAAGGGAATAGAGAGCAAAACCCTTGTTTTCGGGGGAAAGAAAGCAGCTGTCGTTTTCGACACGATTGCGAGCGTGAAAAAACCGCTTTACCTCGCTAGGCCGGTTGATGCCGGAAAAGCGGATTCGCTCGTCGGAAGGGTTTTGAGGGAAAGGTAGAAAAAAAATTCTTTGTTTTTCAAAAAGTTCGTGTGGATGGTGAGTAGGATTGGCAACAGCAAAGTGTCCCGATTGCGCAAGCAAAAAGCTCAAGATGGATTCCGAGCGCGGAGAAACCGTTTGCTTGGGCTGCGGCTTGGTAGTTGAGGAAAACATCGTTCAGGAAGGTCCCGAATGGAGGGCTTTCGATGCCGAGCAAAGAGCGTCGCGCGCTCGCGCAGGCGCTCCTTTGAAGTACATGAACCCCAACCGCGGTCTCGTGACGGAAATAGACCAGTACAACCGAGACACTAGGGGAGGAAAGATCGCTCCCGCCCAGCAGGCGCAACTTTACAGGATGAGAAAGTGGCACAAGCGCGCTTCAATTTCAAACAGCATCGAAAGGAATTTGGCCATCGCTCTTACGGAACTGAACCGCGTTGCTTCACACTTGGGCTTGCCGGAAGTAATCCGCGAGTCCAGCGCGTTGCTTTACAGGAAGTGCGTCGAGAAAGGGCTCATTCGCGGAAGACAAATAGAAAGCGTCGTTGCCGCCGTGCTGTATGCCATTTGCAGGAAGTATGGAATACCACGCTCTCTAGACGAGATTTCAGCAGTCGCCGAGATTCCCAAGAAGGAAATCGGAAGGACGTACAGGCTGATTACGCAGGAATTAAACTTGAAAATCCCGTTGACAAACCCGCAGTTCTACATCACGCGCTTCGTCACTTCCTTGAAGCTGAACGGCACTACGCAAAAGAAGGCGCAGGAGATTCTTGAGGAAGCGATGAAGAAAGGGCTCATCAGCGGAAGGGGACCGATGGGAGTAGCTGCGGCCGCAGTGTACATAGCTTCAGTGCTTACCGGGGAGAGAAGGACGCAGAAGGAAGTCGCGGACGTTGCCGGAGTTACGGAAGTCACCATTCGGAACCGCTACAGGGAATTGAAGAAAGCGCTTCAGCTGAAAGTCAGCATATAAATTCTTTTTTGGACACAACTACCTTGTGACTACGGCTATTGAAGACGAGTATCGCAAGGCAATCCAATACCTGCTCGAGCGCAACGATTACTATGATGCACTCAGTCAAGAGGGTGTCAGGCACGAGCCGTTTAAAACAACGTTTATGACCTCAATAAACTATTCCGTTCCGCTTGCAATCATAGTCAACCGTTTGGACCCCAAACCGCGCGAGAACGAAAGCTACGCGGATAGGTTGAAACGCATTTTGAAAGGAAAGAAAATACTTGAAATCGGCGCGAGGCACGGCATTTTCGTTGATTTTTTGAACAAGCACGGCGCGAAAGCCGAGGGGATAGACTTGAACGAAGTCTCAAGCGCGATTGCAAGAAAGCACGGAGTTCCAGTTGAAACTAAGGCGTTGGAAGATTTGAACGACAACGCCAAGTACGACCTGGTTTTATCACACCAGTTTTTCGACTGGGCATACTTCGAAAGGTTCAGACATTCTGCCACGCCTCCTGACGTGCAGAAAATGTGCGATAAAATTTCAACCGCCTTGAAGAGCGGCGGCTTGTCAATCCACACCGTAGATAAGTCTGACAGCATCATCGAGAGAAAAAACTTGGAAACGGCTGGACTGGTGGTGGAGTCGCACGGAAAAAAAGAGTTTCCATTCGGGGAATACCATGTGTCTATCGCACGACGCGTCAGATGAATTGTACGATCTTACCCGGGGTGGCATCGGTTTTGATTCCCAAAGGATCGAAATGCGTTTTCACCGTCTTGAAACCAGCATCCCTCAACCCCGCCAAAATCGCATCCATTTTCTTTCCGACCGCCAGGCCGAACTTGCCCGCAACAACATGAACGTCGAAAAACCATGGAGGAAAGTTTTGCTCGCCCTGCAAGAGCAAAAGCATTTTTCCCATTTTGTTTTTGTCCGCGTAATTCCTCTTCGCGTTAAGTGCAAAGAGTTTTTTCAAAAAGCCCTTTTCGCAAAAGTCTCCGGTCCACAACGGACCTGCATAAAGCAAGCGGTTTCCGCAAGAGCACTTCACCCTCTTTCCAACGAACCTCGATAGGCACTTGTCGCAGTAGGAAACGAAACCCGACGCTTTCTTCAAAAGAATCTCGCTTCTCCCGTGCTTCACTCTCGCGATTATTTTCACGAAATGCGCATCGTAAAGGCAAACCAACGGCTCCAGCGAAAGGTTTCGCCCGAACGCCTTCCTCTCTGCAAACCCAAGGATTATGCGCAATGCGGTTTCGTGAGAGAAATCATTGTAAAGGGGCTTCGCCCCGTAATCGCGCATGGTCGGCGCGTTTTTCTTCACCACGTTAGCCAAGTCCGTCGAGGTCAAGCTCAAAAAACCCGGTTTTTTCAACGCCATCAAAGCGGAGTCCACGAACGGTGCGGGAGTGCCGAACGGGTCTACGGCAATGAAGTCGAATGAATTTTCGTTGGACTCGCAAAAGTCGTTAAAATCTTCGCAAATAGCTTCAATCCTCCCCCCGAGCTTGTTTAAAGAAACGTTTGTCCTCGCAAAAGCAACTGTCTTGGGATTCGCGTCCAGAAGAAAAACTTTCTTTACGAAAGAATTTTCCTTGGCAATCCTCACGCCTTTCGCTCCGGTCGCGCTCAACCCGTCCAAAATCCTCTCCGGCTTCAACACCCCGGTTGCAAGCGAGTCCATCGTGCGGGAAAAACGCATCCGCGGGTTGAAGAAAACCTCCGCCCTGTGCGGTGCGGTAAAGCTTTGCTTCGGTACTTGCAAAACAGCGCTTTCCTCTGCATGCTTTACCGGAGAGATTCCCGCAATCATACGAATCAAAAGGGCGATGGGATAAAATAAGCTTGCGCGCAAATACGATATTCAAAAAAAAGGCAAATGCCATGATAAGCGGCAGGATAGTTTCGAAGAGCCTGAGTTCCAACCCGGACTACGTCCTTCTTACGCCCGAAGGGTGGGTTGAAGTAAAGCAAGAGTCCAGCACGGGCGATTTGGAAATAGGAACCCTAGTCGAAGCCGACTCGGTTAACGCAAGCGAAATCAAAACCATCGAGGATAACAAGCTGGAAAAACAACTCAGCGTTTTCTTGGAGAAAAACGCCCGACCCAAAACTGCAGGGCTTTTGGTTGAAGACGAAGCGATGAAGAAATTCGTTCCTTCGCTGGAAAAAGCGGCTTCTTTCGTTGCGAAAAGGCTTTTGCAACTTACGCCCAGTTTGATCAGGTTCAACGACGATTGCGACGGAATTTCCGCTGGGATTCTCGTCAAGAGCGCGTTGGAAAAATTTATCGAAGAGAAAAAAATCCCGTTCCACAAGCGGTTTTTGAAAAACAAGCAGTGCAACTCCGCCGTTTACGAAACTAGCGAGGCGGTGGAAGACGCTTCCTTGATGAATGCCGGGGAGTTCGGCAAAAAGCCGCTGTTGTTCCTGCTGGATTTCGGCGCAAACCCGGAGAGCATCGAAGGCTTGGAAATGGCGAACGAGAATTTTGAACTCATCATTCTCGACCAGCATGAGTCGTCGGAAAAAGCGAAAGCCCTCGCCGGCGATTTCCTCACCCCGCTGGAGTTCGGAGGAACGTCCTCCCACACCACCGGGCTCGTGGCGTTCGAGTTCGCAAGGCGGCTTTCCACAGCTGAAGAAAGGTTCGCTCTTTATTCCCTCGAATCGGACAAGAGCGTTTTCTGGGACAAGGTGAAAAGGAAGGAACCCCTGGTCCTCGACTTTCTCGCGAGGCAGGGGCTGACTCTGGAAAAGTACGAGAAAACCCTCGAGAATGAAATGCAATACCATTATTTGGAGGCGGTTTCGAAAATCAACGCAGCTTCGGAAAAAGCGTTGAGGAACGCCAAGGCGGAGAGAATCGGAAGCGCGGTTTTGGTTACGGTAAACCTTGAGGGAATGGTAAGGAAGGGCGAGTTTCCGCCGAAAGGAAAGATTTTGAACAAAGTTCAGGAGCATTTCGAGGAAAAGGACAAACTCGTTGCGGTAGTAGGCTTCGACTCCACTTCAATCCAGTTCCGGGTCAGCAAACCGTTGCACGCGAAGGGATTCAAGGCGACTAAAGTGATCGGGGAAGTGAAAAAGGAATTCCCGCAGGCAAGCGGAGGCGGGCACGAGCAAGCTGCGGCAATGAGGTTCGACAAGGACTACGCGAAAATGGTTTTGGAAAAGACGCTCGGGTTTTGCAGGAAGGAAATCGAAAAAACTCTCGGATAGAAAACTACTGCCTGCGTGAAAACAAAACTATAACAGCCCCGAGTATGACCGCGACGAAAACCAGGCCCACGATGGTATAGTCGAACGGTTGCGCTTTCTGCGGAGCGGCTTGGGCTACGGCTTGGCCGGTAGTTGTCGAAACCGATTGCGGGGCGTCAAACTCCCCGAGGATCCCCGGCTCCAAATCCTTTTCCACAGTGTAGGAAACGCTCTTCGTTTCTCCCGGGTCTATGCTTTCGAAAAGCCAGTCTACAACCACGCTTCCCTTCTCGAAAGCGAACGGAGTGACGCTGAACCCGATTATTTCCTCCGGAGTCTTTGCTATTTGTTCCGGCAGTTTTTCCTTCACCACCACGTTCTTCACTGCCTTTTCTCCGACATTCTTCACGAACAGGGTGACAGTTGAGAAAGTGCGGGTTTGGTTTTGCCTCGTCACGTTGTAAACGCGCAGCTCCCTCCAGTACGTGAGGTTACCCTGGTCGCAAACCAGGGGCTGTATTGTTTGCGTGAACACTTGCGACTCGGTTGAAAGAAGCTTCGCCTCCTCAAGCAAATCCTGCTGAACTGAAGCCTGCGGCTGCGTTGCAGATGGAATTGAAACCTGCGGCGGCTGGAAAAAGAACGAGCCCAAAAGCCCGGCCGCCACCAACGCAAGCGAAACCAGGAGGAAAGGCGTTTTCTTCCCGCGTTTCCCGGAGCGGTTTTTTACGAAGAAAATAATCCCCAAGACTCCCGCTAGCACTAGGAGGATGAAAAACTCGTTCTGGAGGGGAAACGCTGGCATACGAAAGAAAAAACGGTATCGCAGCTTAAAAAAACTCGCTTACCTGCCTAAGTTCACTTCTTCGCTTCCTTCTTTATTTCCTCGAGCTTCCTTTTGAAGGAAGATTGGAAAGCCGTAGAGTAGGATTCAACGCGCCTCCTGCCGGTCAAAACCACCACGAGCAAAGCCGCGATGATGAGCAAAGCGATGAAAAGCGTGTTTTGCGAAAGGGCGGTGAACAATCCGGTCACGCCTCCCGAAGGCTTTATCGAATCCAACGGAGTTCTTCCAACTTCAACCCCGTTGCTCTTCACAACCAAAACGGGCGCAACCGCCTCTTCGCTAGTAGTCTGCTTCAACACGAGAGTCAAGTTCCTTGATTCTCCCGGGTTCAAAACCGGTATTAACCCGGATTCGACGCTCCACTCGGAAGGAATTCCCTCGATATCCGCGGTAACGTTGAACAAAGGAGTTTCCAGAGTGTTCTCCACGGCGACGATTATCTTCACTGAATTCTCCGCCGACCTCTGGTCCGCATTGACCTGAATCACCTGGGGAGCGCAAGACTCCGCATTCACGATTACAGAAGCCTGCCCTGCAATGTTTTTCAAAGAACTCTTTGCAGTAACGGTTATGCCGTTCGCGCCTTCCTTCAGGAAACCTGCCGGAATCGAGAGGGCGAAAACTTCCGACTCGCCTGCCCTGACTGGAAAAACGCCCGGCGTTACTTCAACGCCGTTTGAAGCCTTGATTTCAAAATAATCATCGACAGTCCCGGTATTGTCCACAATGCCTTGGAATGAAACTTCCTCGCACTGCTTTCCCGAAACCTGCTTTGGCAGGCGGACGTCCGCCTCGACAAGCGCTTTAACATCAACGCAAACCGGCTTTTCCGCAATTACGACCCCGTTCCTCACAACCTGCAAAGTCGGGTAGTAATTCCCTCCTTCCACTCTCTCCGCCTGAAGCTCTACGGAAATTTGTTCCGTTTCCCCGCGGTACAGTGAAACCTCGCCGGGAAAGACAAAAGCCTTCACCTCGGGAACGTCCAGAACCCTCAATTCGAACGAAGACGAAGCCCCGCGGTTTATCAAACTGAACTCCTGCTTCACGCTCTCCCCCGCGTCAACAGACGGGCAGACGGAACTCCCCCATATTTCAACATCGAAGTCAGTCGGGTCGAAGTAAGAAGAGTAAACCAACGTGCTCGAAGCTATTGCACCATCCCCGTACACTCTCGCCGGGACGAAGTTATCAACAACGGCAAAACCGTCGATGAAATCAACGCACCTTTCCGGAGCGTTCGCTGCAACCAACAAAACCTTTTCCAAAACGCCGCACTGCCCCTCGGCATCGCAAACTTCTGCTTTCACCGTAACCCTCTCGGTTCCCCTGAAGCACAACGGAGCGCTCAAGTGAAGCCAGGTTCCGCTCGCTCCCCTGGCAGGGATTATTCTCGCTTCGTCCTCGAAAAAACCGTTCAACTCTCCCAAATCAGCATTGAAAGCGGCTGTTCTCGCCGTTCCGTCCGTATTCACGACCCAAAAATACACTTTTCCTTCGGTCCCGCGTATGGAAATCTCGTCCGCGTTGGAATAAAGCGTCAAAGCGCTAGTCAAACCGGCCAGTCCGGCGAGTACGAACAAAAAGGCTATTGGAAACAGTTTCTTCAACAACGAGCCCACCTCGTAATGTTACTACTCAATAGTAGCAAGTTGGGGGTATTTAAAGGTTTGTAACCCGGCAGGCGGGAAATAAGAAAAAGCAGTTTTCCGACAATTTTACTACTATCCAGTAAATACGTTTAAATAGTAGCGTTTGCAAGAGGTGTTCTTGAACCTAGAGCATGTTACTCCTTGTTTCAAGTAAAAAATTAAAAAGGTGCGCGTTGTGAAGTATGCCGATTCAATGGCAGCCAATCCGGACATTTTGAATTCATTGCGCCAGTTGGGCTTGAACCAATACGAGGCTAAATCGTACTATGCCCTGGCTAATTTCGGCGTGCACACCGCAGGCGAATTGGCTGAAAGGGCGGAATTGCCCAGGCCGAGAATCTATGATGTTTTGACGGAATTGCAGGGAAAAGGATTTGTTGTGATTCAACACGGCAGGCCCGTCAAGTACGCGGCGCTTCCCATTGTTGAAGCCATTAAAACGCTCAAGAAGCAAAGGCAGACTTCCTTGGAGGAAGAGCTTGAAAAAATGGGCGAAATCGGGGATGTTTTGGCGCAGAAAATAAAAACCCAGCCTACTTCCGCCCAGGCTGCCGAGGAAACCATTTGGACCCTGAAGGGAAGGGAGACCATTTACAGCAAAATCGCTTCCATGCTCGCCAACGCTAAGAAACACGTTGCCATTGCTACGGACGAGCGCGGCTGGGCGAGAAAGAGCAAGGTGCACGGGAAAGAGCTGGAGAAAGCGTTGAAGAGGGGAGCCGAAGTGAGCGTTTTCAGCCCGGTTCCAAGCATAGGCTTGAGTTTGCCTCACGTCCAGAAAGAATTGCCTTCGAGAATGGTTTTGAGCGACGACCAGGCGCTGTTGTTCTTGAGCCCGAAGGAAGCGAAGGCCGAAGAGGAGATAGCGTTGTGGGTGAAAAACCCGCACTTCGTCCAGACGCTCAGGCAGACGCTCAAGTAAAAATTCTTTTAACCTTCGGAAAACCGGGAAATAAAAAATCGTTACTGCGACGGGGCTTGCGCTTTTTCGGGAGCGATTTCCTTCGCTTCGGCAGGAGCCTGTTCCGCCGGCTTTTGGATTTCAATCGCCTGCGCGACGTCGAACTCCTCGTACAACTCTGTTTTCATGAGTTCCACCCTTCTCAGCGGGTAGATTTTCGCGAGCTTCGCGTGCAAATCGCCCGCCAGCTGCTGGAATAGAATAAGCCTCATGAACTCCCCGAAATCGAACGCGGCGCTTTTTTCCTTCAACAGTGCGGTCAGGGCATTCCTCAACGCCTTCTTCTGCTTATCGGAACAGTTTGAAGACGTCACTATCAAAGCGCTCAATTGGAATTCCACGCCATCCTTCGACTTGAGGGGAACGTGCACTTCCAACGCCTCCCTCCTTCGCCTCACGAGTGTCGTTAGGTACTCGCGCATTATGCTGTGCCCGATGAACTTCGTGAAAGCGCTTTTTCCCTTCAGCTCGGAAATCCTCAGCCTAACGTTAGTGTAAATATGCGCATAGTCTCGGGTGATTTCCTTCAACGGGATTGAAATCACGCGGTTGAGCAAAGTCGCTTCTTCCGACGCCGGAACCATGAGGGTAGTGTGCACTTCGCCCAGGAACTTCGGGGCGACTATGTTGTACCACTGTTTCGTTTTCCAAACGTCAATGACTTTCTTTACTACCATCAGTATTCACTTCACTTTACTAGCAACGCCGCTTCCTCGGGAACGTACTTCCAATCCTGCGGAAGCCTTTTTCCGCGGTAGTACTTCACCAGCCGGTTTATTTTCGATTCTATGTTCCTCAAGCGCGAGCGGCTGAAAACGTCCTTCTTGTTGGACTGCAAGTGCTTTCTCACGCCCACGGCCTTTTTTATCAAGTCCAACATGTCCTGCGGGAATTCCGGAAGCAGATTTTTCTCCTTCAAGAACTTCGTTATCGAAACTCCCAGGATTTTTTTCGCGTCCGGAATCGCATGCTGGTCCCTGAGGACCAAACCCATCCTGGCGGGCGCGACCCCTTCCCTCGCCATTTGCGAAATGAGTTCTTCAACCTGCGTTTTATCAGCTTTAACCCACTTTCCGCTGACCAAGGGCTTCCTGCTCTTGCTCTTGCCCCTCTTTCGCGTGTGCATTCTCGCCATGTTCAAAAACCGTTTTAGCCGGTATAAATTGCCCTTATCTGGAAAGTCTAAATGTTCGAGTTACGAACTTTAGAACGAGGAAGAAATATTGTGCAAAGCCCTTTAAAAAACCTTTTTCAAGACAGCGAAACCTCTACCGCCTCGTTCTGCGCGTTCGGAACGGGCGAAAACTCCACGACCTTAATCCGCCCTATCCCCCTGATGTCCTCCTCCAAATCGCCTAGTTCCCTGCAAACAGTTTCGCTCGCGCGTATTTTTACAAAACCCACTTCCGCGCCGAGGGACAACTGCTTCGCGGCTTTCAGCTTGCGGATTTGCGTGACAACGTCGTGCAGCAAAGCCGCCGTTTTCTCAACTTCCGGGCTCATTTTCCCCTCGTCAAGGGAAGGCCAGTTTGAAACGTGGATGCTTTTCTCCCCTTCTTTCCTTGCGAACAAGTGCGAGTAAATCTCTTCAGAAGTGAACGGGGCGAAGGGGGCAAGCATTTTCAAAACGTCCTTCAAAACCGCGCTTGCGGCAAACCTCGCCGACGTTCCAGTTTTCGTTTCCCCGTAAACGCGGTATTTAATGTCTTCCAGGTAGAAATCGCAGTAATCGTGCCAGAAAAACTCGTACAAGGCGGTTATCGCAGAATAATAATCGTAATTCTTGAACGCGTTCGTCACTGTCCGTTTCGTGGTTTCAAGCCTGCTTAAAATCCACTTGTCCGCCAAAGCCAATTCCCCTGCTTCCTCTTCCGAAACGAAACCGAGTTTTTCCACGAACTTGGACGCATTCCATAATTTCACCAAAAACGATTTAGCCCGCTCCACTTCCTTTATGGAAAAAACAATGTCCTTTCCCGTGCTTCCGCCCAAAGCCGCCCACTGCCTCAATGCGTCGGAACCGTACTGCGCTATCACGTCCTTAGCCTCCACGTAATTCCCGAGGCTCTTGCTCATCTTCTTCTTGTCCATGCCCTGGACCATTCCGTTCACCAGAACGTCTTTGAACGGGCTTTGCCCCGTTAGCATCAAGCAACGGTAGATCGTGTAGAAAGCCCAAGTGCGGATTATATCCGTGCCTTGGGGCCGGAGCGAAGAGGGATATAATTTGTCGAAGTCCTTCCCGTCCGGCCAGCCGGCTACTATCAAGGGGGTTATGCTGGAATCAACCCAGCCGTCGCAAATTCCCTTCTCACCGGTTATTTTCCCGCCGCACTCGCACTGTTCAGCCGGCGGCTTGTCTTCCGCCGGGTCTACGGGCAGAATTTTTTCCGAAGGGGCGTAAATTCGCGAGCACTTTTCGCAGTACCAGAAGGGAATGGGAATTCCGAATATCCTCTGCCGAGAGAAGCACCAGTCCCACTCCAACCCGTTGACCCAGTCTTCAAACAACTGCAAGGCAAAGGAAGGGAACCAGGAACAGTCGCGAGCCGCCTGCATGATTTTTCCCTCAAGCCCCTTGATTTTCAAAAACCACTGCGTTGACGAAACCAATTCTACTGGTTTCTTGCACCGGTCGTGAATCTTTACAGTTTGCAAAAGCTTCTCCTGTTTTTCCAGCAAACCGTTTCTAGCCAAGCCCTCGAGAATCTTCGGCTTGGCTTTATCCAAGTGCAAGCCCGAATACTCGCCAGCGTTCAGCAAAAGCCCCTTTTCGTTAATAGCCGTGATTACTGGCAGGGAATGCTGCTTCTGCCACAAGACGTCCTGCTTGTCGCCGAAAGTGCAAATCATCACTACCCCGGTTCCGAAAGCCGGGTCTACCGCAGAATCCGCAATTACCGGAATGCTCTTGTCGTAAATTGGGGTTTTCAGCTTCTGCCCGACTATTTGCTTGAACCTCTCGTCTGCGGGGTTGACTGCAACGGCAACGCAAGCGTGCAGCAGTTCCGGACGCGTGGTTGCTATCAAAACTTCCTTCCCGCTTTTTTCCAGGGAAAACTTGATGAAGTTCAAAACCGTCTCGCGCTCTACCTCTTCAGTCTCGGCTTTCGCAATGGCGCTTTCGCAATGCACGCACCACAACACCGGATGCTCGGCGCGGTAAACGAGCCCTTGCTCGAAGTTCTTCAACAAAGACAATTGCACGAGCCGCTTGTAAGAATCGTCGATAGTAAGGTATTCCTTGCTCCAGTCCATGCTATACCCAGTGAGCTTCATTTGAGGGCGGATGGTGGAAATGACGTCGTGAGTCCACTCCAGGCATTTTTTCCTGAACTCCTCGCGCGAAAGCCTGCCGAATTTCTTTTCCACCTTCACTTCAGTCGGAAAACCGTGGCAGTCCCAACCCTGGGGGAACAGGACGCTGAAGCCGCTCATTCTCTTGAACCTGGCCGCAAAATCGAAGTAACACCAATTCAAAACGTTTCCCATGTGAAACTCGCCCGTAGGAAACGGAGGAGGGGAGTCTATGACGTAGATAGGCTTTCCTTTCTCGAGTTTGAACTCGTGGATTTTTTCTTTTTCCCAATAGTTCAGCCACTTTTCCTGGATTTTGTTGAAGTCAAGCTTGTCTAACAAAACACCACGCACCCGTTCTCTAGCAATTAAAGGAAATAGTATTTGGCGGGCGGGAGTTTTAAAGTCGTTAAGCTCCGGACGCCCACTTGAACTTTCTTGGATTGCGTTTGAGAGCCTGGTTCCTCCGGCATTTCCTGGAGCAGTAGTTCAAAGTCTCGCCGGTTTTCTTGAACAAAGAGAAACCAGTGCCCATCGCGATTTGCTTTCCGCAAAAACTGCACTTCGCCATTTTACAACCCGCCTTATTTCAACGCGCTTTTCTTCGTCTTGATGGGCTTGGCCTCGCGGTCGGTGTCGAGCAAAACCATCACGTCTCCCCGCCTAATCGGGCCTTTCACGTTTCTGCGTATTACCCGCCCCTTGTCCCTGCCGTCTTGAACCTTAGCCATGACTTGGTAAACTTCCCCGAAAACGCCCGTTTTTCCAAGAACGTCCACCACTTCCGCCGGATAGCCGTAAAAATCCGAAACAATCTTAGCTTCCTTAGCTTCCTTCGCCTCGGCTTTCGGCGCTTCCTCTGGCTGTTTCTTGGTGATGATTTTCTTTTTTCCGCCCACTCAAAACCAGCTCCCGTGTCTCTCAAGCGGTTGCAGCGACTTCCTGCTTTGCCTCGGTTTTTTCAACTTTTTTCTTCGCGGTTTTCTTGGGTTTTGCGGCAGCAACCGGCTTTTCCTTCTCTTCCTTGGCCTTCGCTTCCTTCAACTCCGCAGCCTTTCCGGTCGCGGTTTTAGAGAGGATTTCCTTCAAAAGGACCTCCCCGCTGCCCGGATTGTCAATCGCAATTGCGGCAGTCGGCACGCCCAGCCCGGCCGCGCTTCCCAAGTCTTTCTTTGAAGCGACGAAAACGAAAGGAATGCGCTTTTCCTCGCACAACGAAGGCAAGTGCATTACAATCTCCTCCGGATCCACGTCCTCCGCGATGACGACGAGCTTGGAATTGCCCCGTTCCACGGACTTCGTTGTTTCGTTGGTTCCCTTCCTGACGCTTCCCGACTGCCTCGCGAGTTCAATAGCCTGCAAGACTTTCGCTTGAACGTCAGCCGGAGTTTGAAACTTCACGTAAGACTTAGCCATTTCATTCTCACCCCACAGAAGTGGTCATTGAATTCATTATAGCCATAAAAAGTAGGCAGAAGAAATTAATTGCCTGCTTTGGTTTAAAAGGCTTTTGAAAACTAAATCATTAGTAGGGAGGAAAGGAAATGCAGAAATTCCAAACTTGCGCGGTAGTGGGAAGGAAGACGGAGAGGATGAAGCGCTTTTTCTCCCGCCACTTTAAAATCAATTCCAAAAAACCGGATTTCATCGTTTCCTACGGAGGAGACGGGACAATACTCCACTCGGAAAGGCTTTACTCCGGCGTTCCCAAGCTGGCTTTGAGGCACCACCGCAAATGCTCCGTTTGCTCTCTGGAAAAAACCAAAACGCCCCACAAGGCCACGGAGAAAGTCTACTGCGATTCGGCGTTGGAGCAGATAATGGAGGGAATCAAAACAGGGAGGTTTTCAATCCAGGAGTTCGACAAAATCCAGGCGACCGCGTTCGTGAGAAAGAACGGCAGAAAAAAGAAAACCACGCTCGTTGGCTTGAACGAAGTGCAAATCCACAATTCAAACCACATTCACGCCGTGCGGTTCGACTTTTGTTTGAACGGCGTTTGCCTGAACAGGGAAATCGTGGGCGACGGCATAGTCGCTTCAACCGCCTACGGCTCTACGGCGTATTTCTACGCGATTACGAGGAAAAAATTCAATGTAGGGTTCGGAATCGCTTTCAACAACACGATAGCGGGACTAAAGCCGGTTTTCCTGAAAAAACATTTCGAAATAGCCATTCACATCCACAGGAGGAATGCCTTGTTGATCGCCGACAACAACCCGAAAATGGTTGCGTTGAAAGAAGGCGATAAAGTGCTCGTAACCCCTGCGAAAGACAAGGCGCGGATGATCAAGTTGAAAGGATAAAACGCATTTTCTTAGAGTCGTCCAACCTTGCAAAACCAACGCGCTCGAACTGAATCACCGTTCCTTCGGCTAGCTTTTTGCACTCTTCCTCGCAGAAACCGCTTTCCACGACCAAACTCTTTTTATTCAATTCCTCGCCCTCGAGCAAATCGCCTACTATTACCAGCTCGCAGGCAACCGCATTTTCCGCGGGAACCCACTGCAGTTTTTTGGTGTTTTCCTTCAACTCCTTCCCAGCGTACTCGCAAACCAACCCGTTCGGACTTTTCTCCAAAAGCGTCACGTTGTACAACTCCTTCAACCGGAACGTTTCCCCTTTTTCCAGAACATCTGCATCTTTCTTGCTGAGGAAAAAGTCCTTCTGCGCGTGCAAAACCCTATAGCCTTTTTCCTTGTCCGAAGGGTGCTTGGGAATTTTAGCGAAGGTTTCCTTCGAGTTTTTCACCAAAACCTTCACGGGCTTCGGAACGAAAAAATAATGCTCTGCAACCGGTTCCAACAACGACTGGTTGTCCTTCAACAACGCTTCGAGCGAAGGGTTGCTCTCGACTTTGCTCAAGCCGAAACTCAAAACGAACTTTTTGATCGCCTCGGGAAGAATTCCCCTGCGCTTTAGTCCTCTCAGCGTCAATAGTCTCGGGTCGTCCCAACCGGAAACTTTCTTTTCCTCTACAAAAGGCTTCAACAGCCTCTTGCTCAATGCGTTTCCCTTTATGCTGAGGCGAGAAAAGTCGTACAACACGGGTTTCCGCAATCCCAGCTTGTCGAGAATAAAGTAATAGAGTTCGTCCCGCAACTCGTACTCCTTCGAACGCAAGGAGTGGGTTATTCCCTGGATCGAGTCGCTCACGCAAACGTCGAAATCGTAATTCGGCCAAACCGCGTACTTCTCTCCCTGCCGGT
>JAZDIF010000051.1:0-6623 GCA_043805205.1 Microcaldota archaeon | reverse complement strand
TTGTGCTGGTTCTGGGTACGGACATTCGGAATCACTCCCGCTTCTCTTTTCAAGGGCTCCAGGATTAGGCCCAACCCCCTTGCGGAGGCCCATCACAGTTTAATCAAGTGCTCCTCGTTACGAGACTTCCTCGATTCATCCAGCTTGGCGACAATGCGTTGTCGTGGGCTTATCTCAAAGCGTCAAAAAACGGGCTTGCGTTGCCGCACTTATCCGAATGGTACAAGAATGTTAACTTGTTTCCCTTTTGACGTCACAATCGTTTAGTCTTAGGACCGACTAACTCTTGGCCGACTAGCGTTGCCAAGAAACCCTTAGTCCTTTCGGCGTCCAGGATTCTCGCCTGGAATAGATGCTACTAGCACCAAGATCTTCATTGCAATCCGCTCCACAAGACCTCACGGCCTTGCTTCCGCGCGAACTGCACGCCCCTCTACTAAATCACCCTCCAACGGAGGGTGTTCTGAAGTATCGGCGAACTGCTTAGTCCCGAGAGTTTACGACGCTCCAGTCCTTGACGGGTCCGCTGTTACGCGTTGTTTAAAGGATGGCAGCTTCTGTTCCTACCTCCCCGCTGTCTAAGAACCGAAACGTCTTTCTTTACACTCAGCAGTTTCTTGGGGGCCTTAACTCCAGTAAGCGTCTTTACGCTCTCGCCACACGCGCTTAACTCATGTGGCCAACTCCGGCCTTCTACGGCGTTGCTAGCTTCGGAGTTTGACAGCAAAGTGAGGCCTTTCGACCCCGTGCTTTGCTATCGGTAGCTCTACCTAGCAACTACCTCCAGCCGGGCTGAACTGCGGTTCACTTCGAAGGGAACCCGCTATCGCCAAGCTCGAATGCACTTTCATCCCTAAACGCAAGTCACCCGAGAGGATATACCATCACCGGTTTCGGGCTTCCACCATCCTGAAGGACGGCTTCACCCTGCTCACGCTTAGATCGCTTTGGCTTCGGGTCTCACAAGAGTGACTTAACGCCGATTAAGACGCCCTCCCTCACCGCTTGCGCGGTTGCGGAGTTGTCGCTTTCGCTATGCACAATGCTCGCCACTCTCGTGAACTCCTTGGCTCTTGCTTCAAGAAGTACGACACGACCCCGTACCCTCTTCGGGCCTTTCGGGCCGAGTCTTAATGTTGCCTTACAGTTTCAGGCACTTTTAACTCCGCTTTCGCGGTGCTTTTCAGCTTTCCCTCACGGTACTGATACGCTATCGGTCTTGATTTAGTGTTTAGGGTTGCAAGTTAATACTCGCAAATTCACACAACCTATCCAGGCTGTGTTACTCGGGAATTCTCCCCATCCTCTCGCGGTTCGCTTACGCGGCTATCACGCTCTAAAGCGCAACTTTCCAGTTGTCTTCAGCTCTCGCTCAAGGACTAAAAGAAGAACCCCAGCAACTCCACATCTCTTCTTTCCTTGCGGAAAGGATTCGGTTTGCCCTGATGCGCGTTCGATCGCTCTACTAGCGCAATCCCAATTGGTTTCTCTTCCTCCGCTTACTAAGATATTTCAATTCAGCGGGTGTGCCCTCCTTCCGGAGACAGTTCGGGAACCCCGGGTTCAAAGCCTGCATGCGGCTACCCCGGGCTTTTCACAGCTTGCTGCGCCCTTCCTCGCCAATCAAGCCCAACCATCCACTGTAAGGCTTATACAGTAGCACTACTCCTCGATAAACCTGCACAGCTTCATGAAAACGGAGTTTCTCGCGAAACTCCTTTGGTCAGCTTCAAGAATCCAAACGCCTTCGTGCCCGAAGGTCTTGCTCTGGACTCCAGTTCTTTCGCCCGCCGGCGCGTATTGCAGCGTTCCGGCGAACACACGAACAACTTTCCTTTGATTATAGTGGACTCGGTGGGATTTGAACCCACGGCCTCCTGCTTTTTTGGATTTCTTTGGTCCCGCTTTCTTTTTTCAAAGAAAGTGGGCCTTGCAAAGCAGGCGCGCTGCCACTGCGCCACGAGCCCGTGGCGAGCCACTTCGATTTTTTTACAGGAGAGAAGAGCAAAACACGATTTTCCAGACGTTAATTCCCGTTTACAGAGTTGGATTGTTTTTTAAAGGATAGGATTTGCCTCGATTTTTTAATGGAGGTGATCTAACCGCAGGTTCCCCTACGGTTACCTTGTTACGACTTAACCCTCCTCATCAAGCTCTAGCTCGAATCCAGCCGAAGCCGGAGCCTCACTAAAACCTGACTTGGGTGGCTTGACGGGCGGTGTGTGCAAGGAGCGGGGACATATTCACCGCGCGATGATGACACGCGATTACTAGGGATTCCAACTTCACGGGGACGAGTTTCAGCCCCCGATTCGTACTGGGGCAGGGTTTAGGCGATTGCCTCCGCCTTTCGGCGTCGGAACGCATTGTCCCTGCCATTGTATGCCACGTGTAGCCCAGCAGATTCGGGCCATACGGACCTAGCGTCGCCGTCTCCTTCCTCCCATTTAACACGGGCAGTCTCCACAGAGTGCTCCCCAAATCGCTTTGAAGATGGCAACTGTGAACGACGATCTCGCTCGTTGCACGACTTAACGTGACACCTCACGGCACGAGCTGACGCTGGCCATGCAACACCTCTCGGCTTGTTAGCTAAGATCTTTAGTCTGAGCTTCATACTGCCGTCTCTGCTGGTGAGTTTCCCGGCGTTGAGTCCAATTGAACCGCAGCATCCACCCCTTGTGGTGCTCCCCCGCCAAATCAGGGGAATAACGCAATCATTCTGGAAAGCCGCTCAAATTTTTCTTGATGAAAAGAATGTATTGAAGAATGAAATTTCTTCAAGTGTTCTCTCCTGGTTATCCTGAACTGCCAAGCTTCACTAGTAAAAGTCAAGTTTGTCGGCTGAATTTCTTCGGTTAGGAAGAATTTTCTCAAAAATTCCAGAGGTTCTCTCGCTTTCTGGTCGAATGAAACGTAAGTTTGCGTCGAGCGCTCCGGGTCCAATGGCACCCCGCCTTCTGCGTCGAAAAAACCGCTTGCATACCACCACAATTCCTGCGGCGTTGCATCGTAAATCGCAGACGGCGTGTTCCAAAATTCCTGCGGGCACACGTAACCAGAAAGAGCGATTAATTCTGAAATTGTTTTCCTGCCGTTTAATCTCAAGAGATGGTTTTGAATCCTGCAAGAGGCGTCAAAATTTCTTTCGATTATTTCGGCAAGGTTTTCCAACCAACCCTCTGACTTTTGATAGATTCTCAGCTCGTAATTTTTTGAATCACGAACGTCGAAGCTGGCATCACGGAATGCTCCCAAAAGATAGCACAAGTCAGTGTTCATTACTGCTTCGCACTGAAACTTGCTTTAAAAATTTTTTGAGACGTCCTTTCCAGTGGTTTTAGATTACGCTATTCCTTTCCTTTAAGTTTAAGTCTTGCGACCGTACTCCCCAAGCGGCAGACTAAACAGTTTCCCTACGGCACTGCAGCAACCCGAAGTCGCTGCAACGCCAAGTCTGCATCATTTACTGCACGGGACTACTCGGGTTTTTAGTGGTCCGAACGGACAAAGCTGAATTTCAAAATGCTTTTGTAGTAAAGCGAAAAAAGCATTAATCAAACAAAATAGCTTTGCCCTTTTATTGAATGTTCGAACCAGATCTAATCCGATTCGCTCCCCCGGCCTTCGTCCCTCACCGTCAGACGTGTTTTGGTCAAGCGCCTTCGCCACCGATGGTCCGCTAAGGATTACAGGATTTTACTCCTCCCCCTAGCGTACCCTTGACCTCCCCCACTCTCGAGCTTGGTAGTATTCCCTGCACGCCCACTCGTTAGGCGAGTGGATTTCACAGGAAACTTGCCAAGCCGGCTACGGACGCTTTAAGCTCAATATTCGTGGGTACTACTCGTTCTACCTGTGTTACCGCGGCGGCTGGCACAGGATTTACCCAGAACTTATTCAACCGGCTATTCAGGCCGGCTAAAAGCCACCCTTTCGGATGGCACTCGGATTACCCCCGTCACGCTTTCGCGCATTGCGGAAGTTTCGCGCCTGCTGCACCCCGTAGGGCTCGGGCCCTTGTCTCAGTGCCCGTCTCGGGGCTCCTACTCCCATAGCCCCTACTGATTATCGGTTTGGTGGGCCGTTACCCCACCAACAGCCTGATCAGCCGCAGTGCCATCTTGCAGCAAACTCGCTCCAATTCGCGGTTTCTTTCAGTCAAGAATCATTCCAGATTTCTTGGCTTATGGCGTTTTACCCCCACTTTCGCGGGGTTATACGCCTCTACAAGGTAGGTTCACTACGTGTTACTGAGCCGTTTGCCGGGACTAGAAGTCTAGTCCCAAAACTTGCATGGCTTAGTCGCAATCCGATAGCTGTACCCTCCAGCAGGATCAACTGGTGTTATCCTCGAAAAAATTAATTTTCTAGGATGGAATTCTTTCCAATCGCACAGACATCCAACTTTACTGCTGGGAATTAGCGTCTAAAAAAAGGGTTTTTGCTCCTTCTCTCCTGCGTCGAACCCAAATGAGAATCGTCTCCCACCGAAAGATGGAAGCGCGTAGTCTTTGTTTGAGTGCCCATGCTCGCTGCAGTGGAAATAAACAGCAAAACCAGTCATTGATTGGTACAACGAGACTACTCCTAAAACGCGTAAGCGCGTTTTAGTCACAGAGAAACTCGCCTGTGGTCTGCCGGGAACTGCAGCATCAGAAAAACATCTTTTCCAAAGGAAACGATGCCGCTATAATAACCCTGCAGAGAGTATAAAAAGCTTTTGAAAAACCGCTAAATGCAGCGTTTTAGGGAAAAGGGAAACGCTACGCGCGGGATTTAATGGGGGTAAAGGCTTTTTATTCTTTTTAACTTGAAGTTTGGTTATGGCTCCGATTCGCGGCTTGTCTTTGAGGGAAAACGCAAGGCCGTTGGTTTACTTTACGGGAACTATTGAAGAAGCTCGCGAATTGGGCTTGAAGAAAATCGCCAATGCATTCAAACGCGCCGGGGTGGAAGCGGATTTGCATAACGAAAGCCATAAAGAGCGTTTGGGCGATTTTCACAAAACGAGTTTGGATTATGCGGAAGGCGTTTGCGAAAAGCCTTTTGAAAATCCGGAAACGCATTTTCTCTTGCTGCCGATTCCCGGTCCCGAGGGAAAAAGGCATTTCGCTTGGTTCAAGCTCGACAGGTTTGGAGAGAACAACCTTAGGCTCGTGCAGTTTCCGAGCATTCACGATACGAACGCTTGGAACGTTCCGAAACTGCTCAGGTCGATACTCGCGAATGATTTTGAAGGCGGAAGCCAACCGAACGTCATGAACAGGAGCTCGCGCAAGACGTTCAACAATTTTTGGGGGACGCCGAGCATAGTTTCTTTGGAATTGATGGCTCCGCAAACCGGAGTGACCCACCACCCGCCTTCCGGAGTGGTGCGCAGGGCTACGGAATCGCAAATCTTGCGCGTGAACGTGCGCATTCCTCAAGCTATCCAGAACGATTTGGAAGCGGTTGAAAAATTCAAGGAAAGCTGCACTAGCGTAGTGCGCAAGCACGGAATTCCGATTTCTTTTCACGAGTGACGGTAAGAAACATGACTTCCTTCAAAGAATTCGAAAAAACGCTATTCCGCTTGAACACTCCAGCCAAAATCCAGGATTACTTGGACTCGATTCCGTACAACAAGGGTGAAACTGCTTATTCCGCATTCAAGGCTTTTTCTTTAAACAAAGCGCATTGCTTGGAAGGGGCGCTTATTGCAGCGTCAGCGTTGGAAAAAAGGGGTTTTCAGCCTTTGCTCGTCGACTTGCAGGCGGTGAGGGACGAGGACCACGTTATCGTTCCTTTCCAAATCCGCGGAAACTGGGGGGCTGTTGCGAAAAGCAATTTCTCGGGATTGCGCTACCGCGAGCCCGTTTTCTCTTCAATCCGAGAGCTTGCACTATCGTATTTCGACCACTACTACAACTTCAAGAGGCTGAAGAGCCTGCGCTATTACTCTGCTCCGCTGGATTTGAACAAAACGGGGTTGGATTGGAAGTACTCGGAAAAACCGTTGCACAAGATAAGCGATTTGCTTGCCAAACAAAAGAAATTCAAGCTAATCGACGCGAGGACGGAAAGGGAATTGCGGAAAGCCGACGAGCGCATTTTCAAAGCCGGTTTGGTAGGGCGAGTTTGAAGAGGTTGAAATCAATGTTTTTTTAAGCTCTGCTTTCTTTAGAAAGTTTGAAGGTGATTGCTAATGCCTAGGAAAATGAGGATGGAAGAAAAAGAAAATTGCAAGTGCGGTTATTGCGGAGGCCGCGGAAAGGGAGTCGGAATGCTGTTGTTCGGAATTTTCCTGCTTTTGATCGGCTTGAGCTGGCTGGGAAACGACATGGGCTGGTGGAACTTTAGCCTGCCGTGGGTTCCCCTCTCAGTCTCGCTAGTTGCAATATGCCTGATTGTAAAGTGGTTTTGGAAGCGCCAGTGTTGTTGAAAAATTAGCGCGAAAAACCGGTTTCCTAGCGTGAGCCGAAAAAACGGAATGAAAAGGTGGTGGAAATGAAAAAAGGGTTTTCGGCAAACCTCGAAAAGCAAACGGTTGCAAACAAGGATTTCAGGCGAGTGCTTTACACGGGAAAGCACAGCCAACTGGTTTTAATGAGCTTAAAGCCAGGAGAGGAAATCGGTTTGGA
>JAZDIF010000050.1:0-2893 GCA_043805205.1 Microcaldota archaeon | reverse complement strand
TCTCTCCGAAAGAATAACTCGTCTTGTCCGTGAGAAGCTCAATACCGCCTTCAAACAACCCGAAAACCAAACCAACCACCCGTAAAAAGTAATGCTCACAAAACTCTTTAAACTGTTTTTCACCTAAGAAATACGGGGGGGATTCGATTGTCAAGAATACTCATCGCTTCAGACCACGCCGGCTTCAAGCTCAAGAACGCCCTAGCGGGCTTGCTAGAAAAGAAAGGCTACGCTGTGGAAGACCTGGGCGTTGACTCGGATGCGGAAAAAGTTGATTATCCGGATTTCTCGTTCAAGCTCGGAGAGAAGGTTGCGAAGGAAAACGCGCAAGGCGTTTTGGTTTGCGGAACGGGCGCTGGCGTCGCCATAGCCGCCAACAAAGTCAAGGGCGTCCGAGCTGCGCAAGCGTACGACATCCAGTCGGCGAGAGACGCGAAAATCCACAACAACGCCAACGTGATTACGCTTAGCGGATACCGCTTTACAGCCGAACAGGCTTTGGAGTTGGTTGAAGCCTGGCTTTCCTCTGAATTCGAGAACGAAGAACGCAGGACTAGGCGCGTGAGGAAAATAACCGATTACGAAAACCGTTGATGTTCATGGCAGTAATTTCCCCGTCCGTATTGTCCGCCGATTACTCAAAGATATTCGAGACGATAAGCTCTCTCGAGGGAAAGACGGAAAGCATTCACATTGACGTTATGGACGACAAGTTCGTCCCCAACTATACTCTCGACAGGTTCAACCCCGAGTTCGTTGAAAAGCTCAAGGGGCGTAACATAATCAAAAACGTGCACTTGATGGTGGAAGACCACTTGAAGTGGAGCAAGGAGTTCTGCGAAGCGGGAAGCGACGAAGTGTCTTTTCATTTTGAAACCGGAAGGACGAAGGAAGGAATTGAATTGATAAAAAGCTATGACGTGAAAGCCGGGCTGGCGTTGAAACTCGCCACGCAACCCCAGCAGCTTGAAGAGTTTTTCCCGCGTTTGGATTTCATAGTGGTAATGAGCATCGAACCCGGTTTTGCCGGACAGTCGTTCAAGCCCGAAGCAGTGCAGCGGATAAAATGGCTGCACGAGAATTACGCAAAGCCGTACGGGGGGAAGATTTGGGTTGACGGCGGCGTGAAAATGGGAATAGCGAAGGAATGCGCGCAAGCGGGCGCGGACGTTCTCGTTTCCGCAAACGCCATATTCAAAGGCCCGCGCGAGGGTTTTCTCGACAATTTGAAGGACTTGCAGCAGGATGCTGCTGTCGAATAACAAAAAGGTGGTTTTGAAACATGAAGTTTTTCCTGGACTCTGCTTCCCTGGAGGAAGTAAAAAAAGCTAACGAGATTGGTTTGCTGGATGGAGTTACGACAAACCCGTCTCTCATTGCCAAGGCAGGCGGAGATTACAAAACGAGAGTAAGGGAAATCTGCGAGGTTTGCAAGGGGCCTGTCAGCGCGGAGGTTTTGGCTACCGATTTTAGTGGCATGATGCAAGAAGCGCGAGCATGGTCTGAGCTGGCGAAGAACGTGGTAGTCAAAATACCCATTACCCTGGACGGCTTGAAGGCAATCAAAGCCTTGAAAGCGGAGGGAATCAAGACGAACGCCACGCTCTGCTTTTCCGAAAACCAGGCTTTGCTCGTCGCAAAAGCCGGGGCTTACTTCGTCTCGCCGTTCGTCGGAAGGCTTGACGACGCGGGGAAGGACGGAATGGCGTTGATTGGAAACATACGCAAGATTTACGACAACTACGGTTTCGAAACGCAGATTCTCGTCGCGTCAGTGCGCAATCCCGAGCACGTAACTCGCTCCGCCTTGTACGGGGCGGATTGCATCACCATGCCGTTGAAGGTCATGGAAGAACTCTCCAAACACCCGTTGACCGACGCTGGAATCAAAAAGTTCCTGGACGACTACAACGCGGCACTCAAAAAGTAAAAAGTAATACTTTTTCACACTCTGCAAAAGAAATTAAAAGCCTTTTCCCACTAATTGCTTACGTTCTAGTTCTTTCATTTGGTGGGGTTTGCGTGGAGAAAATTGCAGACGCGAGGCAACTCGCTTTGAAAGCGAACGACATTCGCGTTGATATAATAAAAATGCTGGCTGAAGCCGGATCGGGGCATAGCGCCGGACCGCTCGGGCTGGCGGACATTTTCTCCTGCCTGTACTTCAACGTTTTGAATTTGAAGCCTTCCGAACCGAAATGGCCGGAGAGGGACAGGTTTGTTTTAAGCAACGGGCATTGCGCTCCGGTAATGTACGCGGCAATGGCCGAAACAGGGTTTTTCCCGAAAGAAGAGCTGATGACTTTAAGAAAGCTCGGAACGCGCTTGCAAGGGCACGTGGACCGAATGTACCTGCCCGGTTTGGAAAACACCAACGCTTCGCTGGGGCAAGGACTCGGGATTTCGGCAGGAATGGCTTACGCAGCCAAGCTTGACGGCAAAAAACACCGCGTTTTTTGCGGACTGGGCGATGGAGAGTGCGAAGAGGGGAGCGTTTGGGAGGCCGCCATGTTCGCCTCGCACTACAAGCTCGACAATTTGATTGCATACGTGGATTTCAACAACATTCAAATCGACGGTTTCGTCAGCGACGTAATGGCAATAGAGCCTTTCGCCGAAAAGTGGAAGGCTTTCGGCTGGAACGTTTTGGAAACGGAAGGAAACGACGTTTCGAAAATACTGAAGGCTTTCGAGTGGGCTGAAAAAAACCGCGGAAGCGGCAAGCCCAGCATGATTTTATTCCGGACTGTTCCGGGAAAAGGCGTGAGTTTCATGGAAGGAAAGTTCGAGTGGCACGGCAAACCGCCTTCCAAGGAAGAAGCGGAAATTGCGCTGAAGGAATTGGCCGAAGCCAGGGCTAAAATTTAAGGGGAAAAAAAATGATTGAGCTTGC
>JAZDIF010000049.1:0-8945 GCA_043805205.1 Microcaldota archaeon | reverse complement strand
CTATCCTGGCGCTTTCGCAGTACCAAACGTCGTCCGCATTGTTGTTTTGGGTTCCTTTGTCGTTGAACTTGGCGAAAGCCGTCTGGTAGTCTTCAGGCACGTCTTCATCCGTTGATTCGTCTGAAGAAAGCAGCCCGTTCTTTGTTGCGGAAACCGGAATGCAGATTGGTTTGACTTTCCCGTCTCCGCTCGCGTCCTTCAAGGAAATTATGGGGCAGAATACTCCCTTCTTCTTGCAGTCGGCGTAGCTAGTGTTGAGGATTTCCGTCTTTCCTTTCGCGAAATCCGCAGCGCAAGTTTGCGCTTGAGCGTCGAAAGCGTCTTTGTAAGAATCTCCGTACGATACGACGACGCCCATTTTTTGCGACGTGCTTCCATCCAGCGCTTCAACGTCCCTCACGAGACAGCGAGAGTCGCAGTAAGCTTGGGTGGACGGACTGAAGGTATTGTCGCAGCGCGGCACCGCGTCTTTCGTAACGTCTATGGGAACTCTGCAGGATTGAGTTTGCTCGTCCCAGTTTCCGCTTTCCTTCGCGTAACCCAGGTTGTTGCAGAACCTGCAGGACTCTTGCGATTGCGTAAAGGTAACGATTGTTTTCTTCCAGTCATCGGCGCTCGCGCGGCAACACTGGTCGAAAGGCTGGTAGTTGTTAGCAATGCACTGGGGCGTCTTCTGGCATACTGCCGAGCCCATCGAACGCCAGAATGCGCTTTGCTCGGCTTTCTTCAGCGTTTTGTCCAAAACCGCTTTCATCGTAGCCGCGTCAAAACCGGTGTTTTGCTGGATCAGGTTCAAAACCTGCGCGGTCTGCCCGGTTCCTTGAATTTGAACGTTGTTCGTAAACTGGGCGGCGTATTCGTTCAAGCTCTTTATTTTGCTTGAAGCCGGATCGCCCTGCACGAAAATCTTTTTCCCGCCTTCCTGCAAAACGACTATCAGGTTTTGCGGCGACGGGTTTAAGGCGAAGGTTTTCGTTCCAGGACCGTCGAACTCCAACGGCGGGTATTGTGCGATCGGAGTGTCTGAATCTCCAGGCACTGCCAAGTAAACTTCAACAACCCTCGGGCCGATTTGCTTGAGGTTCGTTACAGCCCAGAGTCTCGGGTAAGCCAAGTTCGAGTAAACGTTCGCGTCTGCGAGGGCCGAGAAAATCGGTCCAGCAAAAATCGAGGGGGCGTCGAACGCGTTGAGCGTATTGACGGTAATGTTCAAGAACGAAGGCTTGGAAGCGTCCACTGTAGAAGCTATTTTCAAGCTTATTGCAGAGGGCTTGATTTCATTGCCTATAACCTGGAATTTTTCGCACTGGGAGTATTCTTCCGGGTTGTAACGCAAAACGCGATTGCCCGTCTCGCTGAAAGCTGCGAAGCCTTTCTCGCAAGTGTCGTCCTCAACCTGGTTCTCTTCGTTCAACAAACAAGATTCAAAGCAAGCGCTCGAACCGTCGTCCTTATCCACGCTGACTATCAATTCGCCCTCGGTGCTCACCGTAACAGGAACCGCGTCCGCCGGGAACAGAGGCGTAACGCGCATTTGAACGGAACCGCAATCCTTGTCCTGGGCTGAAGGTTGAAGCTGCACTCCCGCTTGCGAAGCAGGGTCGTACTTCACGACAATGTAATTGCCGCAAGAATCCCTCGGAATCGGACCGAGCAGGGAAATGGGCGGAAGCTCCCCTGCGGGCGGGACTTCCGGTTGTTCGGAAATAATTTCTTCTTCCGAACCGACTATTGAAACTTGCTTTTCCACGTTGTTTTCCAAGCCGGAGTAAGAAAATTGAAGAGAAAGAACGAAATCGCCTTGCAAGTTGGGAATGAGATACGCTTTCCCTCGGATCAAGCTTCCTTCTTCCAAAGCGCCGAAGGTTTTCTCTACTTTCGAAACTGTCGAAACGAAGCCCGCAACCTCTTCATCGTTCACTGTCAAAGTGGATTTCTTGAGCATTTGGCTTGAAGGCAATTCAACCGAGTTGTTGAAAACCATTTTCGCGCCAGGAATCGCCTGCGTAACGTGGACTGAGTAATCCACTTCAACGTAACCGTGGTGGCACGCCCCGTCGAAATCGTTGTTATCGAAAGAAGGCAGGGTGTTTTCTTGTTCGCAATCAGCTGTGGAAACTCCTTGGAACGGGTCGTCGTTGTAGCGCGTCGGGAATTGCTTCACGTCGTCTATCGCGATAACAGTGTAATCGTCGGCGGAAACCGGCGATTCTTCAAGATTGTACAAAGTGGTTATTTCCGTCTTTTCCTCTCCCGCCGAAATCGAGAATACCAAGTTCGCGCCTTGCACTCCGCCCCACAACGGCTGGAGCGCGTAGTGCCCGTCGAATGAAAATCCCGCGTGCATGTTCGCGTAGTTCTTCAAGTGGTCTAGGGAAACGGAGTAGGAAGTTGGATAGTCGGTGAAACCGTCCGCCTTGTTTTCAGTCGGAGGGGTGCCTTGGGCGTCGGGAAGGCCCGGGTAGCTTGCGTTTTTCAATCCCAAGTATTTCACTCCTTCCGGCGAAGGCGCCGAGAGCATTAGGGAAACTATCTTGTCGGCGTAGGAGGACGACGCGAGGTTTTTCTTGAGCGTAATGTGGTAAACCATGATTACCGGAGCGTGGCTCACGAGCCCTTGGTACTCGCTTGAAACGAATTTGGCGGTGAAGTTGTTCTTGGCGGCCCACAAGTTGCCTTGAGTGAATTCGACTGAAATGCACGCGAAATCCGAGCAGGAAACGCCCACTCCGTTAATCCGCCAGTCGTTCCTGTCGAACGCGGGCGCGTTGCAACCCGAAGGCAGCGGGGAGTCGGCTTCGGCGTTGAAACCTGCTTCCAGGTAGAACGGATTGCGGTAGTAAAGCAGGGTTCCGTTCGACTGGTTTTTCACGATGAAAGAACGGTAGGAAATCGGGAACGGTGTTTCTTCCACTCCCTCCGGCAGGGGCTTGACGTCAAACCGTATTTTTACGGACCTGCTTAACGTTTCGGTCGAACCGGGATAAGAGAATTCAACCCACGAAGAGCGCGCGTCCTGCCAATCAACCGAAGCCGGGTCGCACTCCGAGCTTTCGGAGCCCAAACTGCGTTCTGGAACCGAGGGAGGCTCTATCCTCGTTATCACTGCTTTCGTCGAGTCTAATTCGAAGTTGAAACCGTACAAGTCCGTCTCGTTGGAAGTGTTCGCGTAGAGGGTGAACCTGGCTTCGTACGACTCGCCGGGATAGAGGACGGAGACTTCGCTCGAGTCCTTCATCCTGAATACTTTCAAGTCCTTAACCATCGTGGATTCCACGAGGCTTGAGTTGACGAGGTGGAATTGTATTGCCATCCTGTCGGAATTGATGTGGAACGTTTGCTTTTCCTTGACGAAGCCTGGAGCCGACGCTTCAATGTCGAAGTCCAGTCCTATGCCCAGGGTCAAGTTGCATGCTTCCGGAGACGCCGTGCACTGTTGCACAACGTTCTGCGTTCCGGTGGTGAAGGCTTTGAAAACCGCGTTTGGAATGGATTGGAGCGAAAGCCAGTCTATGGCGCTGACGTTCACAGTCGCGATGTTGCGAATCAAGTCTATAGTGACTTCCTTGGCTTCCGCATCCATAAGCACTTCGCCGCTTGTTGCCGAGAAAACTCCGTGGGAAGCGTTTACGGTAACGTTCTTTCCGCGCATGTTCAGCAAAAATGCAATAGCCTTGCCGTCGCTTCCGGTAGTGCGGTCCACTCTAAACACTTCCTGGGAATTGTAAATGGCAACGCTAGCCCCGCTTACCAGCTGTCCTTCCTTCCTCACGATTACGGTTAGGTTGGTTGAAACCGCAATTTCCTCATCCGTGTATTCTCCTGGGTGCCTCAGCCTGACTGAAACCGCGTCTCCCGCTTTGAATAGATCGCTCTGCCCTGTTTCAAAGCCTTCTTTCGAAACCGAAGCCCTGAAATCCGGGTTTCCACTCGAATTCAAAACTACTCTCAACTGCCCGCTGGAGTTGGTGGACGACGGGTAAATCGGAATTTGGGTAGCGCTGCCTTGCTTCATTATACTTACGGAAGCGTATTGCACCGGCGCGTTTTGCAAGTCCGTGACGGTAATCGTCGTGTTTTTGAACTGGTTCTGCTGTTCGGAGGAAAGGGAGGACATCGGCGTGAGTTTTATTGAAATGCTGTTCACCAACGACGCTGAAAGCGTTATGGGCGAGGTTATGCCGTAGTACTCCACGAAACCGTTAGCCGCAGCGTCTGCATAAACAATCATTCCCTCCCTGAGCAAATCGGAAGTCACTTCCGCGTAACCGTCGTTTCCGACGTCCAAATCGGCGAGCTTGGTTCCGGCAGTCTTGTCGTAAACGATGACGTGCGCGGGAATGTAATTGCTGTTGTTCGCGTTTTGGACGAAAATCAGCAGGCTCAAGCTCGAGTCAGAATCCGAAGCGAAATCCAGAGTGTCCAGCGAATTCGAGTTTTTAGTGTTAGAACCGCTCGGCTGCGTTCCCGCGCTAGCCGAGGTTGTTTTCTTCTTCAGCAGTATTTCAACCGACTTCTGGTCCGGAATGGAAACCGTTTCCTTTGCCAGTTCGAAGCCTGTTTTTTCGACCTCAAGAGAGTACTTTCCTGTCTTCAGGTCTTCGAACGACACCTTGCCCGCCTTGGTTTTCAAGGCGCTTACCAAATCCTCTCCCGACAACAGGGATACTTTCGCGTCGCTCACGGGCTTGTCGCCGTCCGTCACCGTAACGCTCAGCGAGTACTGTTGTCCCTGCAAGCCAGGAACGCCGAAAACCGCGGAGCCCAAGCCCAAAAGCAACAATAACAATAGTATGATGGCAACGGGAAGGGACGGGATGCCGCGGTCTTCCAAGGGGTTTACGAACCACTCGTAAACCTTGATTCCCTTGTCTTCAAGAGAGTCGCAAAAGTTGTAGTACGCGTCCTCCATTTTTTCCCAGAAGGACTTGGGGGATTCGGTCTTGTCGTACATAGACAAATGAACGTTGAAAGAGTTTAAAAAACCAATTCATTTAACGACGTGAAAACCGTTCCGGCGCGGGCGTAAAAAACTGCAACTGCAAGGCAAAGAAAATTAATTAAACTGGAACGCGGTTAATCTCACCATGACCGGAAAGCAAAGCGCTTTGGAAACTGCTGTTGAAGAAAGCGGAAAGGCATTAGCTAAAGCAATCAAGGAAAAACTCTTCTTTGAATTCGCGCCCAAAGTGGAAATAGCGAAGGAAAAAGGACTGGGCGACTTGGCTTTCGCCTGCTTTCCCCTCGCCGCAAAAGCGAAGAAAAACCCGAATGAAATCGCCGAGCTTCTCGCGCAAGAGCTGAACGCAAAGCCGGCAAAGCACTTCGGGAAAGCCAAAGCGGTGAACGGCTTCGTCAACTTTTCCTTCAACGACGATTTTTACGCGCAAGTTCTGGAGGAAAGCACTGGCGAGAAATACGGGGAAAACGGGGAAGGAAAGGGAAAGAAAGTCATCATCGAATTCTCGCAGCCTAACGTAGGCAAGCCATTCCACGTTGGCCACATCCGATCGACGATTCTCGGCGACGCGGTCTCGAACCTCTACCAAGCGCAAGGGTGGAAAGTGGAAAGGATAAATTACATTGGGGATTCGGGAAGCCAAGTTGCCAAGCTGATTCTCGCGACTGAAATCTACAAGGACCTGCCCGCAATCGAGAACGAAAAGCACATGCTCGAGTACTACGTGCGCATCAACAAGGAAATCGAGGAGAATCCCAGCCTCAAGGAGAAAGCGCGCACCGTCCTGGAGAAGATAGAGGAAGGCGATGAAGGCATCCTTGAAAGAATCCAGTTCATCCGGAAGAAAAGCTACGAGGCGTTCCAGAGGAATTACGACTTGCTTGGAATCAAATTCGACCTGGTCATCGGGGAAAGCGAGTTCATAAAGCCCTCCAAGAAAATCGTGGAGGAAGCGCTGAAGAAAGGGATAGCTTTCGTGGACAAAGGAGGAGAGACCGTCGTAAAGCTCGAGCAGTACGGGCTTCCGAATTTCATAGTCCTCCGCTCTAACGGAACGACGCTGTATTCCACGCGCGACCTCGCGCTCGCGGACTTCAAGAAAAAGAAATTCGGTTTCGACAAGAGCGTAATCCTCACGGCCAGCGAGCAGAACACGCACTTCAAGCAGTTCATCAAAACGCTCGAGCTCCTTGGCAGGGACTACGTCAGCGAATACAAGCACGTGGGCTTCGGCTTCATCACTCTCGCGGAAGGAAAGTTGTCCACGCGCGAAGGCAGGATAGTGTTTTTGGAAGACGTTTTGAACCAGGCTGTAGACTACGCAAGACAGGAAATAGAAAGCGCAGGCTCGACCGAAAGCATCGAGGAAAAAAGAAGGAAAATGAGCGAAAAGGAAATCGCTAAAGCTGCGGGGATTGTCGGGATAGGCTCTGCTAAATTCGCCGTCCTCCGCATTACTCCCGAGAAAAACATTCTTTTCGACTTGAAGAAAATCGTGAGCTTCCAAGGCGATACCGGAGCTTATGTCCAATACACTTGCGTCCGCGCGAAGAGCATTCTTGAAAAGGCAAAAGGGGCAAAACCGGAAATCAAGGGAGAAGCCGGATTCAATAACGAGGAGAAGAACGTTTTGAGGCTATTGGCGGAATACCCCTTGGTTTTGAAGAGCTCCCGCAAATCAATGCAGCCGCACCAGCTTTGCGAATTCACTTTGAAATTAAGCGCCGCGTTCAACGAATTCTACCACGCGCACAGCGTTTTTAAGGCGGAAGGCGGGGAGAAGGAAAAACGCCTTGCCCTGGTGAAAGCAACCGCCGGGGTTTTGGAAAGCGCCCTTTCCATTCTGGGAGTGCAAGTTCCGGAAAAAATGTAATTCTTTTCAGTGGCTGGTAATCCAGTACGCCACGCCTATCGCCAATAGCAGGAGCATCAGCCCGTTGTCGTAAAGCAACGCGTCGGAGTAGTAGGCGAGAAAATAGAAAACAGCCAATCCTAGCAATGCGTTTACCAAATTCATTTGGAACACCGGCGGGTTGAAACTTTCTTGCGAAGGAAAAAGAAGTAGTTAGAGCCGAAAAAGTAAAAAAACCAGCACTAGTTCGACAAGAGTCAAACTTTCACGTCAACGAGCGAGGAAAGCCACTCGCGCGGGCTTTTTGCCTTCACGAAAGCCGTTGCCAAAAGCACGCCTTCCGCGCCCAATTTCAAACAAGTGGCGTAGTCCTCTGCGTTCGCAACGCCCGCCCCGACCAAAACCAGCACGTTCTCGTCAACAGCCTTGATTTTGCGAACGGCGTTTTCAACGATGAAAGGCTGGGCTCGCGAAACGCTCACCAGAGTCCCGATCAACTCCGGCGGTTCCACGGCAATAGCCCAAGGCTTCAACTGTGCGAACAAAACCCCCTTTTCAACACTATCCGCGCAAACTATCGTCTTCAAGCCTAATGCTTTCGCTTTCTCCACAACAAACCGCGCGTGTTCGAAAGAAACTTTCTTTTCCGAATGGTTTACGAGCGTGCCCTTGCAGCCTTCAGCTGCAATGGCTTCGAGAGTCAGGCTTCCGGTGAACGCGCCTTGGTTCGCCGCGTCGGCATGCTGGGAGAAAAACCAGAAGTTGGAAGAAGAATTCTTTGCAGCGTAGTGCAATTGCGTAGCCTGCGGGCAGACGACGATTTTCTTTCTCGTTTTCTTGGAAAGGGCGGAAGCGGTTTTGATTAGAGACAAGCCTTTTTCCCCGGTCGATTCGGCGTACGCCTTCAAGTTCAAAACGATCATGCAAATCTTCCCATTATCGGTAGTGCCTTCTGTGCGAGCCGCCCGCCTGCTTTGCCCCTGCGCTCGACTCATCCCCGAGAACGTCCAGGAAATCCTTCAGTTCTTCAGCGACTACCTTGCACTTCAACACCGACTCGTAAATCTCTTCCTTCGCTTTCTTGAGGGAAGTGAAGTCGCTTTCCGCCTTCAACTGCTTTACGTCCTGAAGGGTGTTGTAAAGCGAGGCGTAAGCCTCGTCCAGCCTTCTTTCAAACTCCGCTTCCTTTGAAGTGGGCTTGGACTTTTCCTTGGCCAAAAGATCTTCCAAGTCCAAAGTGCGTTTTACGAGACTTGCATTCTCACGCATTTCAAACAACCCCCGTTACAACGAAAACAACGGAAAACTCCGTTTTAAACGCTTTTCTTTCCCCCTTTCACGAAAGCAACGACGTCCTCCGGTTTTTTCTTTACGCCCGCTTTGGCGAAGAACGCGCACAAATTGCGGGCGTCCCTCTCCAAAAATTCTTGCGCCTTCGGGTGTTTTATGGAAACGCCTTGAGCCAAGTCGATGATGAACGGCGTTTCCTCGTAAGAACCGTCTGCGTTCTTCGTTTGCAAGAGCATGACGTTGAACGGGCTCAAGTCCGAATGCACTATCCCCGCCTTGAACATTGTCCTCACGCTTTCAACAATCTTTCTGAAAATTTCCTTCGGGTTTTGCAAAACAACTTCGTTCAACAACGCGCACGGAACTCCGTTCACGCCGATGAATCCCATCACGATAATGTTTTCTTTCAGTGCGAAAGGCTGGGGAACGCGCGCTCCCGCCTGGAAGCAGGCGCTCAAGTTCGCGAATTCCTTCCTCGTCCACACTTTCACCAAACCCCGCTTGGAATGCTTTACCGCATCAATATTGAATCGCGGGTCGCCTTCAATGTAAGGAATGACGTTGCGGAATGCAGTTGTTTCGAACTTGAACACTTTAACAGCAACGAAAGAACCGTCGTGCTTCGTCGCGCGAAAAACAACCGCTTCTTTTCCTTGCGCAATCGGATAGTCCAGGCTCTTGAATGCCTTGGCGTTGATCAAGGAAGCCAAGAGGCTCAAGCTCAAGTCGTCCAAAACCTTGTTCGTCCTTTTGAGCGCTTCCTTCAACTGCTTGTCCTCGCGCCTCGGCATTTTCCTCTTTCCCAAACGCAGTGCCATGAACACGAATAGGGCTTTGGGAAAT
>JAZDIF010000048.1:0-13323 GCA_043805205.1 Microcaldota archaeon | reverse complement strand
CTTCTTCCATTTCCGCCGCGTGTTCGAAAAAAACTCGCGCGGTGATAGTGCCCAGCTTGTTCGGACAGCCCGCGGAGTGGAAGGGAATCAAGAAAATTTCTGGAGCATTGGGTGTGTTTGCGATAGACGATGCGGCGCAGTCGTTCGGAGCGAGTTACTCCGGAACGCAGCTGGGTTGCTTTGGCGACGCGGGAGTGCACAGTTTCAACCTCGGCAAGATGATTTCCGCGACAGGCGGGGGTTTTTTGGGTTCGAGGAAAAACCTTGCATTTGACTCCCAGCTTCCCAGGGAAAAGCCTTCCGAAGTTTTTTCCAGGGCGGCGAGCGTTTTCCTGCGCGGCAGGATGCGCGGGGTTACCCTCCCGTTTTTCACGCTGAAAGACGAGTTCAAAAGAAGGTTCGTGAAAGCAAGGCACGTTTACCGGCCGGCTTCGATGTCGAACCTTGACGCTTCCTTATGCCTAGTCCAGCTCGGCAAGCTCGATGAAATAATCCGCCTGCGCAGGCGCAACGCGGCAATACTGCAAGACTGCCTCGAAGGTGTTGAGGGTTTGGTTTTGCCGGAGCGTTCCAAAGAACACGTTTACACGAATTTCGTCGTGACGCTAGACCGGAAAAAGGAAAGAGCGCAGGCATCTACGTCGAGGTGTAGCAAAGTAATTTCGTTCGCAAGGTTCCTGCACGCGCGCGGAGTGGAAACGGAATGGCATTACGTTCCGTTGCACTTGCGCGAGCCGTTCAGGCGTTTGGCAAGAATCCCAAAGAACGGGCTTCTGGCCACGGAATCGCAGTGGTGGCGTTGCATCGGCATTCCGGTAAACCCCCTGCTGGGCGAAGAGCAGATGAAGCACGTCGGTTCGGTAAGCAGAAAATTCTTTTCACACAGTTCTATAGCGGTGCTATGAAATGAATAAAGAAAAAGAAACTTTCGTTAAAGACACTTTCCTGGTTTTGGCTTCTAACGCCATAGTGCTGTTGACTGGCTTTTTTTTAAAACCGCTAGTGGGGCGTTTGCTGGGTCCTACCGAATACGGCGTTTTCGCGCTAATCCTAAGCGCCGGCGCGATACTCCCGTATATTCTTTTGTTTTCCTTGAACGCCGGAATTCTTTTTTACGTCGCAAAGTTTCAGCGCAACCCGGCTTTCGTCGGCTCCGTAGTAACGACGAGCGTTTTGTTTGTTCTCGCTACGTCAATCGTTCTCTTCCTTCCCACCTATGCCGTGCTTTCCGTGCTTGCGCCGGTACTCGGATTTGGGGGTTTCATCGCAGCCTACCTCCTCGGCGTGGGTTATGCGTTGTTTTACCTACTGCAGGCAGTACTCCAGGGCTTGGAGCGGTTCAAAAACCTTAGTTTCTTCAACACCCTATCCGCCTTAGCGGCCGCGGTAGTTTCGGTTTTAGCCGCTTTTTACTGGAATAACGCCGTTCTAGCTGGTTTCCTGAGAGCTTCGGCAATAGTTGGCGTTTCTATCGTAGGCGTATACTCCCTCAAACGATTAGTCAAGAAATTCGGTCGTTTCGACAAGCGCAGTTTCCTTTCACTCTGGAATTACTCGAAATTCCTCGGCGTATCGTGGATAGTCGGCTCGTTGATAGTCGCCGACCGCTATATCCTCGCTTTCTTCCACTCGACGAGGGAAGTAGCGTACTACGACCTTGCTTACTCTTTCGCAATCGCAATCCTGCCTTTTTCAATCTCGATACTCACGACAATGTCCCCCAGAATCATAAAAAACGAATCAGCTCTCGACGCTTACTACAAGAGGCTTTCCCTGCTGAACATGATGATACTGACTTTGTTTTCACTCGGGCTGTTTTACTTTTCGGACATTCTCGTTTTCCTTCTCTTGGGTCAAGATTTCGTGGCGGGAACGGTTTTGCCTTTGAAAATAATCGCCCTTACGCTCCCGCTGATGGCGGTATACAGTTTGAACAGCGTGGTTTTCACTTCGCTCAACAAACCGCGCACCGCGGCAGTCTTGGGAATCCTGCTGGCCGTAGCGAGCATAGCTTTCAACCTTTTGCTCGTGCCATCGTTTGCTAGCGTGGGCGCGTCCGTCGCAAACGCCGGAACTTACCTTCTCGCAGTTGCAGTGGGCTTTTACTATCTACTTTCCAAGCACTCTATTTCGTTGAAGCCGACAGTCCTCCAGTTCGGCTTGTTCCTCTTGTTTATCGCTTCTTACGCTATAATCGAAGCGGGAGGGTTTCCGGCAAAAACGGCGTTTTTCCTTCTCTTCGTAATTCTGACTATCCTGCTTCAAAAGACTGCGGTCTTGGAACTGGCGGGTTTGCTGAAAAAAATGGTGTTGAAAAGATAGGTGTGGGAGAATGCGTTTGTTGATTCTGGGTTCCAAGGAATTTCCGGTTGGGTCGGGAAAGGGTTTCGACGAGTTTCCGTCCGGCGGAATGGAGCGGTACGTGCAAGACTTCTCCTCAGGACTCGCGGCCATGGGGCATTTTCCGGTCGTAGTGACGAGGAAATTTGCAAGCCAGCGTTCTTTCGAAAACAAAGGCGGGGTTGAAGTCGCAAGGGTCGGGTGGGCGAAGGGTTATTTATTGAGAAACGCTTCGTTCAACCTTTCCGCTTTCTTTTACTCCTTGAAACTGGATTTCGACGTTATTTTTGCGAACGGGGTTTTCGCAACCCTCTCGGGAATAGCGCTTCGTTTTTTCAGGAAAAAACCCGTGATTTCGAGGCCCGCCGGAATAGCGTGGGTCCAGCCGCAGTATAATTTTGCAGTAAAAAGAATCCTGAATGCCTTGGAGTCTTTCGCTTACTCGCATGCCGACGCAGTGGTATTCCTAAGCCGGCAGGAAAAGAGTTCGTTCGAAAGGAAAATGGGTTTTCTTCCGAAAAAATATTCAGTAATCCACACGGGAGTGGATTTGAAACGGTTCGAAAAGGCTAGGAAAACCGCGAGGAAAAAAAGAATGAAGACGGTTTTGTTCCTTGGGCGTTTGCTTGCGGTGAAGGGAGCCAAGTTTCTGCTGGACGCAGCTCCGAAAATAAACGCGAAGATAGTGATTGCCGGCGAAGGGCCGGAAAAGAAGGACTTGCAAAAGCTTGCTAAGGAACGGAATTTGAAAAACGTGGTTTTCACCGGGCAGGTGGAAAAGCCGGAAGAGCTTTTCGCGGAGTGCGACGTTTTCGTCCTGCCTTCGTTGAGCGAAGGCTTGCCTATAGCAATGCTCGAGGCTTTCGCTTCGAAAAAACCGTGCGTGGTTACGGACATAGGGCTTCCGGTCGAGAACGGGAAAACGGCGTTGGTCGTAAAGCCGGGAAACGCGGAGGAATTGGCTTCCGCATTGAACAAATTGTTGAAAAACGAAAAGCTCGCGGCTAGGATCGCGGAAAATGGCTTTCAGCTCGCGAGGAAGAACTTCACTTGGAAAAAAGCGTGCGGGGAAATAATCTCGCTCGCCGAAGGGCTGGTTTAAAATGTGCGGAATCTGCGGAATGGCCGGTTTGGAAGACAAGCAGCTGGTGAAAAAAATGGCTTCTGCCATAGCCCACCGCGGGCCCGATGCGGACGGGGTTTTCACCGACGAGGGAATTTCACTGGCGCACAAGCGCCTTGCAATCATTGATTTGAGTTCCCGCGGAAAGCAGCCGATGTGCAACGAAGAAGGGACGGCGTGGGTGGTTTTCAACGGCGAGATTTACAATTTCCCCCAGCTGAAGCGGTTTTTGAAATCCAATGGAAAACACCGTTTCAAAAGCGAGAGCGACACGGAAGTGCTCGTGCACGCTTTCGAAGAGTGGGGGGAGGAATTCGTCTCGCGGTTGAGGGGCGATTTTGCCTTTGCATTATGGGACTCCGAGCGCGAAAACCTCTTGCTCGCCAGGGATTTTCCCGGAATATGCCCGCTTTACTACCACCATGACGCGAAAAACAAGAGGTTGTACTTCGCTTCGGAAATCAAATCAATCCTGCAAGCGGGCGTAAGGCGTTCGGTAAACCTTTCGGCTGTCAACGATTTCCTTTCCTTCCAGTATTCAATCGGGCCCGAGACGATGTTCGAGAATATATTCAAAGTCCAGCCCGGAGAGCTCGTAGTCTTTAATGCAAGGAAAAATTCCTTGAGGAAGAAAAAATTTCGTTCGCTTGCAAACCCGCCCTTCGAATCCAAAAGCGAAGGCGAATGGGCGGGAGAAGTGAAAAAACGCTTTTCGAACAGCGTGGAGAGAAGGCTTTTGAGCGACGTTCCGCTCGGAGTTTTCCTGAGCGGCGGCTTGGACTCGAGCTTCACGGCCGCGACGATGAAGTCGCTGCGTGATGAAGTGAAGACTTTTTCCGTCAGCTTCGGAACGGGTTCGGAAGACGACAAATTCTCGCGCTTGGTCGCTGAGCACCTTGGCACTGACCACACTGAGCTGAACGTCGACGCTTCTGACTACGGAGCTTTTCCCCAAGTGGCGTGGCATTTGGACGAGCCAGCTGCCGACATTGCAGCGTTACCGACTTTCCTCATGGCGAAGGAAGCGAAGAAGCACGTTACCGTGATTCTCACGGGCGACGGCGGGGACGAGGTTTTCGGCGGTTACGAACGCTACTCCCGCCTGGCTTTGCTCAACAAGTGGAGCAAGGCGGCTGGACTCGCGCGTTTCTTCCCCCCGGCGCTGGGTTACTTCGGCGATGCGGAGAGGGCGGGGGAAATCCTGGAGAATTCCGGGAACGGGCAAAAGCTTTTGGTTTCGTACTCCGCAGCCTTGTCCGAGAACGAAAAGAAACAATTCTCCTCGGTTTTGCTTCAAGGCAAAAACCACACTCTGGAAAAAACCCGCGCGTTCTTCGGAAGGCAAAGCTTCCTGAAGCAGATGATGGACTTCGACTTGCAAACTCTTCTTCCGGACGATTACTTGATGAAAGTCAACAAGGCTTCAATGGCCCATGCTTTGGAACCGCGCGTTCCGTTCCTGGATTCGGACTTCATCGCCTTCACTCAAAGCATTCCCCCGGAATTGAAAGTAAGCGGGCTGAAAACCAAGGTTTTGCTGAGAAGAACCATTGCGAGAATGCTTCCGAAGGAAATTTCTTCAAGGGGAAAGCAAGGGTTCAACGTTCCCACGCGCGCTTGGCTGGCGGGCGGGCTGGGAGAAATCGCGGAGCAAATGCTTTCCGATAAGCAAACGCGAAAACGCGGTTTGGTGGAACCGGAGTTCGTCAAGAAAGTCTTGCAGAAAGCAAGGGCGCGGGAAGTATTGTGGGGGAAAAGGTTTTGGACGCTCTTCGCGTTGGAAGCGTGGCAGCGGATTTTCATAGACTCGGACGAGGCGGCAAAGCCGTCGGGCTTCTCAAGCCTCGGCGTTTGAGAGCGCCCATCAAAAACGTTTATTAAAAAGAAGCGGCTCTAGTCATTATCCGCCGGTGAATTTCCAAAAATTCCAGGCGTTTTTTTCGGAAAAGGGTGGGTTTTGAAAGTGGCAAATGTTCTAGCCGCAGTTTTGACTATCGCAACGTCATTCATTCCCGGGCTACTGCTTTCCTTCGCTCTACTGAAAAACACTTCTTTCGGAAAGTGGGACAAGATTTTCTTCGGAATGATAGCCGCGCTGTTCGCAGTTCCGCTGCTTTCCCTGCTCGAACTGCTGGTTTTGGGAATCCCTCTGAACTTCATGCTCGTTTTCGCCAACGCGCTTTTGGTTTCGCTCGCTTCCCTCGCACTCTTGCACTACCAAAAACAGTCTTTCTCCATTCCGAAACTGCACCTTCCCAAGGACTTCGACGCGAAAAACTTCCTGCTCAAAAACTCCATTCCCTTCATCCTAATCCTGCTTTTAGCCTGCTCGTTTTACGTACGGTTTTCAACCGGATATAGTTCGACTTTCTTCGAATTCGACCCGTACTACTACATGAAAGTGACGGAAAACCTCGTGCGCAACGGCTTCATCGAGCCTTTCTCGACGGAAGTCTACTACCCCGAACGGCTTTTCAACCGCGTTCCGCCCATGTCGCACTACCTTACCGCAAGCTGGTTCATGTTGTACTCGGGTTTTTCCGGAGCGGCGGATTACTCGAAAGAACTGCTGATTAAAACCTCGCAGTTCTACCCTCCAGTCGCAGCCGCTTTGCTCGTCTTCCTCGCCTTCGTGCTGTTGAGGGAAGAGTACAACGAGTACGTGGGCTTGATTACGGCGGGAATTTTCGCGTTCATTCCGCAGCTCGTGAAGAAATTCGGGGCGGGAGTAAGCGAACAGCAGCCTTTCGGGCTCATGGCGGTGATGCTCGTTTTCGTACTCTACGTCCTTGCGCTGAGTAGGAAAAGCACGCGGTTTTCAATCCTCGCTGGGATTTCAGCAATGGCAGTTGTGCTTTCCAGCCAGCAGTACATTTGGCCGTTCATGGTCCTCACGGTTTACATTTCCCTCCAGTCGGCGTTGGACTACCTTGCCGGAACGCTGGACGAACACTTCGTGAAAACGAACGTTCTGGTGGTTGCAGGGGCAATGCTCGGCAGCCTCCTCATGTCCATTTATTCCCAAGGGCACAGGTTCGAGTTTTTCAACATCAACATCATGGTTTTGCTCGCGTCACTCTTGTTCTCGCTGGCGCTGTACGCCGCGTCGAAATTCCTGCCATCATCGCATGCGACGGGAAGGTGGAAGCAATTCGGCGGGATAGTCCTGCTTGCCATCGCCGTTACGTTCATAACGCCCCTCGGCGGGATAGTAGTTTCCTTAATTCAAGGGCAGTTGGGCATCGCGTTCGCCGGAGACGCTCTGGGAAAAACCATCCAGGAGGAAGGCGCAACCACCGAGGCTTTCTTCCAATCGTCCTTCGGAGTACTCAACCCCCCGCTGCTCTTGCTGTTGTCTGCAGTGCTAGCTTCCATAGCCGCGGTCCTCGCGCTAGTCTCGTCGGGGCACAAGCACTATGCCATCGTCACTGGAGTAGCGGCGGTTTTGCTTTTGTTCTTGAACAACCAAGTGGACTCGGTTCTCAAGTTCATCGTTGGCGCAATGGGCTCCAAACAACTGTCCGGTGCGATGGAATTCTTTTCCAGCCAGGATGTTTTCATCTATCTTCTCGCCGGTTTGATAGCAACTGCCATTTACTACCTTTACTCCAACAAGGAAAAAACCCGCTCTTCCCTTCTTTTCATGCTCATCTTCTTCCCCGTAGCGTACATCGGCTTGAACAAAGTCAAGTTCCTCGTCCACCTTTCCATTGCCGTCGCCCTGGCGTTCGGCTACGTTCTCGGGGAATCGCTCAGGGGATTCGAGTTATTGTCGAAAATCCTGAAGTTTGAACACAATGAAGCGCCCAAGTACGCGCTTGCGCTCGTGCTGTTGATAGGAGTGGGCGTGGTTTTCACCGAAGCGCAAACCGTATCCCAGTCTATGGACGAGCTGAAGTACACGCGAATTCCGTCCGACTGGCTTTTGATGTCCGAAATCACCCCTTCGTTTACAGGCACTCCGGTGAGCGCAATGGGCTGGCTGTACCACAACACCAACCGGTTCAACCCCCTGACGCAGCAAGAGTGCATTCAAAAGTTCGGGTGGGAGTGCAGGGTGCTAAGCTGGTGGGATTATGGGCATTGGACTACGTTCTTCGGGGAAACCAATTCGGTGTTGGACCCGAACAACTACTTCCGCGCTTTCGACCAGGAAGTAGCCAGGGCGTTCGTTGACGGAGACCCGTCGGACTTGCAGTACACGATGGACAACCACCGCGCTACGCACGTTCTCGCTGATTCGGATTTGATAGGCAAGTGGGGCGCGCTCGTTTTCCTAAGCGGAACATGTTCTTCCCTTCATTCCCCGACGTGCGAACAAACGCCGGAAATAGACTGGAAGAAAGGGCCGGGCGCGTCGCAGTACGAAGCGGAGCATTACTACGAGTATCTAACCCTCCTGCAAGAACCGTGCCCGTCTTTTGCCTCTTCAGTACAACTTCCAGCACTGCAAAGCAGTTTCGGCTCGGTTTACTGCGCCGATAACGACTATCTCTACCTGCTGACTCAAAACGGCTTGAACCCGGACTTCAAAAGAAAATACCAAACAACCCAATCCGCCACTTCACTCAACGCCAGCTCCTTGGACGACAACGTGAGTTACGTCATTCCAATATCCCAAAACACTTTCTTGAACATCAACCCGGATTTGAGTTATTTGGGCTTGCAAAGCAAAGTGTTCCACTCGGCTTTCACGAGGTTCTTTTTCTTCGAGCAGGTTCCCGGCTTCAAGCTGGCATTCCGCTCTCCCAACGGCTCGGTAAAAATCTTCGAGAGGACGGGCGTGCAAGAGCCGATCTCATCTAAAGCCGAAGCCCAGCCCGAGCAAACGCCGTCCGACCAGATTTTGAACGAAACCAACAATACGAATTCCACGTGAGTGAAAAACAAAATGGTTTTGGACTACATTCCTCTCGTTCTGTTCGCCGTGTTTTCCTTCGCAGTCACGCTCTTCTCGACACCGGTTTTGATTGCCAGCGCCACGCGCAAGAAACTCTTCGGAACCGACGACAACAAGCCCGGAAGGCCACACGTGGCATATTCGGGAGGCTTTTCGCTCTTCGGCGGAATCGCAGCCGGAATCCTCGCGGCGGTCTTGTACCTAGTTTTCCTGCAAAACAACTTGAAAGAAAACAACCTCCTGCTGGCGTCACTAGCTTCAATCACACTCCTGGCGTTGATAGGCGTTTTCGACGATGTTTTCAAACTATCGTGGAAAACAAAAGCAATACTCCCGGTAGTGGGAGCATTCCCCCTGGTTGCGATAACGGCGGGCGACACTTCCATGAGCATTCCCCTCTTGGGCTGGGTTAACCTCGGGTGGATTTACACTTTCATTTTGATTCCCTTGGGAGTGACCGGAGCGGCGAACGCAGTAAACATGGCCGCCGGCTACAACGGGGTGGAGGCTGGAAGCATTTCCGTAATCTCTGCATTCCTTTTGCTAATCGCTTTGCAGTCCAACGCTTTTCCTTCTGCGGTCATCCTCGCAGCAACCCTCGCCGCTTCGCTCGCGTTTTTGAAGTACAACTGGTTTCCGGCGAAAGTCTTTCCGGGAGACGTGGGAACACTATCCCTCGGCGCGGCGATTGCAGCAGCTGTGATAATTGGAAACATGGAAAAATACGGCGTGATCTTGTTCCTCCCCGCGTTTTACGAACTCATCGCCACTTTGTACTACTGGCGGAAGGGAGTGGAAAGAAGAAAAGCCTGCCACAATCCCGTGATTTCCAAAGACTTGAAGCTCTCCCCGCCTAGCGGAACGGAAAACTACACCCTCTTCTACAAAATCCTCTCCTTCAAGAAAATGGGGGAAGCCGCACTAGTAAAAACCGTGATGGCCTTGTACTTCCTGTGCGGGTTGCTCGCCCTGGCGGTTTTCTACGCCGGAGCCTGAAGGGGAAACGGGAAAAAACTTTATTTTTCCATCCCTCCTAACCGGATTGCACAAAAGGGTTTTGCCTATTGAACCTCAAGTTTTCAAGCATAATCGACTTTTCGGAAACCGCGTGGCTAGGAAAAACCTCCAGCGTGATTTACCTCGCCGGCTGCCCGCTGCAGTGCTACTGGTGCAACGTTCCCTTCCTCGTCACCGCGCAGGAGCAAAACTTCGATTCGAAGCCCACGGATTTCTTTGTGCAAAGGTTTGCGAGACTCCAGTCGAACACCGACGCGGTGGTTTTCATGGGCGGAGAGCCGCTGATGCAGTCGAACGCGCTGATCGAGGCGTGCCGAGTGCTTTCCGGAATGGGCTTCCAGCTCAGGATTGAAACGGCCGGCTATTACCCAGAGTCTCTGAGGGACCTCCTTCCCTACCTCGACTACGTTTCGATGGACGTGAAAGTGCCCGTCGAGGAGGAAGCTTACGCCAAGGCAACGTCCTTCCACGGCGATCCCAAGATCCTCACGAGCAAGATACTCACGAGCCTCGCGTTTTTGGAAGCGGCGAAAGGGCAAAAGGTTTTCATCGAACTGCGCACTACCATAGTGCCCGGGTTGAACGACACGCACGATGCGATAGAAAAAATCTGTTCCGCAAGCAAGTTCGCCGACCTCTATGCGCTGCAGCAATTCTCCCCGGGCGGAAAAGGCTCTTTCGTAAGCCCGGATTTCGAACTGCAGGATTCCCCTTCAAAAGAAAAAATGTACGAATTCGCTTACGCGGCGAAGAAAACGTTCAAGGAAGTTTTGATCCGCTTCAACGACGGAAGCGAAGAACTCGTTTGAGTGCATGTAAAAATGGAATTTGCCCAGGCTAAAACGGCGATTGAAAGCGCGTTGGAAAAACGATTGCTTTTGGTTTGCGTGGGAAACTGCGTAATCCGCTACAAGGGACGGGCGGCTTCGAAATTAAGCGAGGGCGACCGGGTTTTGATAATAAAGCACGACGGGACGTTTCTCGTCCACCAGAGTGCGGGAATGAAGGCGATAAACTACCAAGGGCCTGGAGCGAAAGTTTCCGTTTCGGAAGAAAACGGGGAACTAGTCGTTAAGGCGGAGCGTTTCAAGCCGATGCGGGAGGAAATTGAAGTGCACTTCAAGCGCGTTGATTTTTGCGATTCCTTCCAGATGAAAGACGACACTAAACTGCAGTTGTTCGGAAGCGAACGGCAGTTGGCGGACTTGCTGATGGACGACTTGCACTTGATAGAAAAAGGATTGATTCCTCTGAAGAACGAAAGCGACGTCAAGCGCGGGAGCATTGATATTCTGGCGGAAGACGCGGCGAAAAACCTCGTGGCAATAGAACTAAAACGCCGCAGCGCCGGGCTGGACGCGGTAACTCAATTGAAGCGCTATGTGGACCAGCTGCAAAAACGCAAGGGAAAGCGGGTGCGCGGCATATTGTGCGCTCCGAAGATTACGGAAAACGCTTTGAAAATGCTTGCAGGCGAAGGCTTCGAGTTTTTCAAGCTCGACTACGAAATCCAAAACCCCTCGGCAAAAATCAGGGGGCTGCAGAAAAAGCAGAAGAGCCTGGAAGAATTCTAGCCCAAAACAGGGCCGAAGATCACGTACGTGATTCCGCCTATCAATGCAGTAATCGGAATGGTGAGAAGCCACGCCCAAACTATGTTGCGCGCCACAGTCCACCTTACTGAAGAAATTCTTTTTGAAGTTCCAACGCCCATTATGGCGCCGGAAATCACGTGCGTCGTGCTGACTGGAATGCCGAACATGGAACTTCCTATTATCACTCCGGCGCCGGCAGTTTCCGCACAAAACCCGTTTATCGGGCGTAAGCGAGTGATGTTAACGCCCATGGTTTTGATGACTTTCCAGCCTCCGGCGAGGGTTCCAATCGCAATCGTCGTGTAAGACAAGATGATTACCCACCACGGAATGTAAAACTGCGTTCCCAAAAACCCTCCGGAAAAAAGCAAGAGCGTTATTATTCCGATGGTTTTCTGCGCGTCGTTAGTCCCATGCCCCAAACTGTATACGGACATGGAAAGCAACTGGAGTTTTTTGAAATACCCGTTGACCTTGTCCGGCGCCTGGTTTTTCACAAGCCTCAAGATTATGGCCGAAAAAAGAAAAGCCCCAATCAAGCCGGCTAACGGCGCCACGAAAATGAATAGCAATACGATTGCCAACCCCTTCCACAACAACACTCCGAAACCATGCGCAGCAACGGCAGACCCTGCCAGTCCCCCTATGAGCGCGTGGCTCGCGGAAACCGGAATGCCTTTCCAAGACGCGCCGTAAACCCAGGCGATTGACGCCGCAAGCCCGAAAATAACGACTGGAACGGTCACGATGCTGGCGTCGATTATGCCCTTTCCTATGGTCGTAGCCACGGCGGTGGTGAAAAAGAAAGCAGCAATGAAGTTGAAGAAAGATGAAAGCAAAACCGCAGTTCGCAGGCTTAGTACCCTAGTAGCAACGACGGTAGCAACGGCGTTCGCCGCATCGTTCCACCCGTTTCCGAAGTCGAATGCCAAAGCGAGGAATATGCCAAAACCGACTAGAATGCTGGTTTCAAGCATGCTTTATCACGATGCTTTCAATAGTAATCGCTACACGCTGGTTTTTGTCCGTGAGGATTTCGAGCGTTTCGTACAAGTCTTTCATTTTAATGACGTCCAGCGGGGGCATTGAATCGGAAAAAAGCGAGGAAATCGCTTTCCTGTGCACGACATCCGCCTCGTCCTCCAAATCCAAAACTTTGTTCCTCTGTTCTTCTATGGAACCGTTCGACTCCATTTTTTCTATTGCCGTGGTGAGGAATTCCATCTGCCTGACCGCAATGTCGATTTGCTTGAGCATGAACTCGTCGATGTTTTTGACGTTGTAATAAGTTATTTTCTTCGTCAAGCTGTCTATCAAATCAGCCTGGTCGTCTATCAATTGGGCGAGTTCGTGAATGTCCTCGCGGTCGATTGGAGTGATGAAAGTTTTGTACAACTCGTGGCTTATCTCGTGAGTAATCTCGTCCCCCTTGTTTTCAATCTCGTGAATCTTGTCGGAAAGCAAAACCAGTTGCTTTTCGTCGAGGGAAGAAAAGTCCTTCATCAGCTCGTGGAGCTTTCTCGCGGCAAGGAGGGAATTTTGAGACGCTTTCAAAAGCAATTCGTAAAACTTCCTTTCCTTGGGCAAAAAGAAATTGATTATCCTTTGGACCACGCAAACCCCACCTTATACCCTTTCTCACGCAAAAATTATAAAGTGCAGGGGGAGGGATTTGAACCCCCGAACTCCTAAGAGAATGGATTTCGCAAATTTCTTTTTCCAAGGTTTTTTCTTGGAGAGAAAAAAGCTTCTTGAGTCCATCGCATTTGACCAGGCTTTGCTACCCCTGCGTTGAAAATAACTCTATCAAACAAAATTATTAAAGGTTCTCCGCAGTGGACTTTACGGTGGGTTTTGAAAATTGAAGGTTTTAGTGACTGGAGCGACGGGGCGGATTGGACGGCACGTTGTTCTCGCGTTGTTGAAGAAAAACCATCCTGTCAGGGTATTGGTGGAAAACGCGGAGGAAGCGAAAGAAGCGTTTAAAGACGAGCCTATTGAAATAATCCAGCTTGACTTGGCTTCCGCAGGGCAAAAAGATTTGGACAAGGCGGCGGAAGACGTTGACGCTGCAGTGCACTTGGCTGCGATTATAGACGAAAGCGCCCCAAGGGAATTGATACGCGCAGTAAACGTTGAAGCGACTAGAAAACTGGCTTTAGCGTGCGGAAAAAACCCCGGTTTCAAGAGATTCGTTTTCATTTCTTCCTCCGCCTTATACCACGCTCCCAAGAAACTTCCGGTGGAAGAGGATGACGAGCCGTGCCCGGCGAACGCTTACGGCGAGAGCAAGCTTGAAGCGGAAATTGAATTGAAGAAAACGAACGTTCCTTTCGTGATACTCCGCC
>JAZDIF010000047.1:0-2321 GCA_043805205.1 Microcaldota archaeon | reverse complement strand
GTGGGCTCTTGCGGATGGGGCGATTCCCTCCAACACCGGAGGAGGGTATAACCTGCGGTTGCTGTTGCGGAGGAGCTTTGCGTTCAACAGCGATTACGAACTGGGTTTGGATTTGCTGGACTTGATGGAACTGCACGCTAAAGACTTGAAGCCATTGTGGCCCGAGTTTCTCGAACGCCTGCCGGAATTGCAGGAAGTAATCGACTTGGAAAAACAGAAGTACGCCGACTCGCTCAAAAGCGCTTCGAACAAAGTGCGCGAGATTATAATGAAGAAAGAAACGCTTTCTTCCGAAAAAATGATGTTGTTGTACGAAAGCCACGGGATTACGCCCGAGTTGGTGGAAAGAATTTCCCAGCAACAAGGGCTTTCGCTATCAGCCCCGACCGACTTTTACAAGAAACTTGCGGAAAAGCACGTTTTGGAAAAGAAAAACGAGAAAACCAAAGAGTTTGAAGCAAAGCCGACGAAGCTCGTTTACTACGAACAGCCTTTTGCCTATACCCTCAAAGCGAAAGTTGTCGCCAGCAAGGACGACAAGCTCGTTTTGGATGAAACGATTTTCTACCCGGAGGGCGGGGGGCAGTGCGGAGACCACGGTTGGGTTGACGGGCTTTTCGTGAAGGATACCCAAAAGCAAGATGGAATCGTTGTGCATTACTTGGAAAAACCGCATTCCTTCACCAAAGGAAAAACAGTTTCCTTAAAGCTGGACGAAAAACGGCGGGAGGATATTAGAAAACACCATTCCGCCACGCACGTTGTATTGCAAGCAGCGCGCAGAGTTTTGGGCAAGCACGTTTGGCAAGCCGGCTCTCGCAAGGACGAGGACGAAGGGCACGTTGACATTACCCACTACAAGAAAATCACGGACGAGGAGAAAGGCGAGATTGAAAGGCTTTCGAACGAAGCCGTCCGCAGGGGTTTGAAAATCAAGTGTTCATTCCAACCGAGAAAGAAAGTCGAGCAGAAGTACGGCTTCATCATCTACCAAGGCGGAGGCCCGCCCAGCGACATGGTGAGGCTCGTGGAAATAGAAGATTGGGACGTGCAAGCTTGCGGGGGAACGCACTGCGAAAACACGAAAGACATCGGGTTCATCAAAATCACGGGAATAGACCAGGTTCAAGACGGAGTGTTGCGATTGCGCTATAAAGCGGGAGACAGGGCTTTGGCTTACGTTGACGAGCAGGAAAAATTCTTGAAGGAAGCGGCGGGAGTTTTGAGCGTTCACTTGGAAGAACTGCCGCAGACGGTGGAAAGATTTTTTGAAGAGTGGAAAAACCAAAAGAAGGAATTGGACGAATTGTGGGAAAAGAATGCAGAGCATTACGCGCGCGAGTTCGCAAGCAAAACTAAAACGGAGCAGGAGTTGAACGCGCCGCAAAGGCTTTTGGAGAAGATAGTTTTGAAAACCACCGAACTCAACCCCAAGGCGAGCGTGGTGTTGTGGAACAAAGAAGGTTTCATCGCGGCTTCGGCCGGGAAAGATAGCCCTGAGGATGCGGTGGCGTTGTTGAGAAGCAAGAATGCGAAAGGCGGCGGGGCGAAGGACTTTGCGAGGGGAAAACTAGCGTGAGTGAAGACGACGAGGGAAGCGGGGAAGCCAGGGAGAAAAACCCGTTGTCGGTCGTCTTGACGGCTATTTTGTTTGAAAGTAAGATTCTATTGCTGAAGAGGGAGGGTTTGGTTTTCCAAGGGCACTGGGGCTTTCCCAGCGGCAAGATAAAGTTCGGTGAGAACTTGAAGGAAGCGGCGGTGCGGGAAGCTAGGGAGGAAACGGGTTTGGACTGCGAGTTCGTAGCGTTGCGCGGCATTGCAAGCGAAATAATCAAAATCCACCATGAGTTTCCCAGCCAGCATTTTCTCTTGTTCGTCTGCGAACTAAAGCCGAAACACTTGCAATTAACGAGTTCTATCGAGGGGAACGTAGAGTGGTTTGAACTGGCTACGCTTCCGGAGAAAATCATTCCTTCCGACCTGCGCATGCTGAAGGAATTTATTCTCGAAAACCGGCGTTCTTTGCCCACGCACAATATTTTTATCCGCCAGGCTGGACAGGATTACTTCTTGGAAGCGTTTCACGCTTGAAAAAGCAGTACGACCAGCCCGCTCAGCAGGACGAGGTTTCCGAAGTCGGCTATTGAAGTTGTTATGGGAATGAGGAAGTTGTTGGGGTCTTCGTTCTTTTCGAAAAAGTAGAAACCCGCGAGAACAGAAGTTGCGAACAATATCGCTACCAGCACGGCCACGTCGAAAACCACTAGCGCGAAAATCTTTACCATCGTGGAAAGGCTTTCCTGGTATCCGCTCAAAACTGC
>JAZDIF010000046.1:0-2821 GCA_043805205.1 Microcaldota archaeon | reverse complement strand
AATAGTAATTCCCTTGACCATCACTGTAGGGCGGGAGTTCCAGAGCAAGCTCCCGTTGCTGGTGGGCTTGCTTTTGCTTTTTTCCTTTTCCCTAGTTTTGTTCGACAAGACTAACGTGAAAACAACTGACTTGAGCGACTTGCAGAGGGTGCAGTACAACGTTCCCAAAGTGTTCAGCCTGTCAATGGTTTTGTTCCTCGTGGTTTTCTCCCTCTCCCTGGCAATAGGAATGTATTACTCTATGGGCTTGGGCTGGGCGGGCTCGCTTTTGGTATTGCCGGCGACGTTCGTTCTGGCGTTGGTTTTGGGCTTGGCGTTCTACCCGTGGCTTTTAACCACTTTCCTGAGCTTGGCGCTCGTCGTGAGCTTTTGTTCCTTCCTCTCTTCGTTCTGGTCCCGCCCTTCCATCGCGTCGGCTTGGGCGGTGTTGAGCGCGGGAATGCTGTTGTTCGCAATACTCGCTTTCCTCGTGGTTTTCTACAAGGTTTCCGAGAACAAGGACGCGCACGTAAACCTTTTCCTCGACTCCCTCGTGTCGCAAGCGGGAAGCGCCGCGACCATTCCCATAAGCGGGCAACTGGTTTCCTCCGCCGTTTCCAAGGAAGACTTCAAGGCGTTCATCACGCAAGATTCGGTGAGGGAGCTGCTGGCTGCGAACTACCCCGGCTTTTCCTCGCTTTCCGATTCGGAAAAGACGGTGTTGGTGGAAAAATTCCACGCCCAGTCCGTAGACTCGGCTTACAATTCCTTTACCCAAAACTCCGGCGCGATAGCCCAGTCGTTGAGCTCGAGCTTGTCGCAAATCCTTTCTGGAGGGCCTGGGGCGTTGAAACAGCAGATTTACCTCCTCCCCCAGTTCAAAACTCTTTACGACCGCTTCGCCTTCCTCTTGGCTTCCATAGCAGCGTTGACCGCCGCTTTCGTCGGAATACTGATTCAAATAATCGCGATTGCCTTCCTCTTCGCAATGTCGAAAGTCCTGCCGTTCCAAAAGTGACTGCGGAAGGAATCAACTCCCTTTTTATTTCTCCAAACCCAAATTTTTTCCTTGGAACGGGCCCGTAGCTTAACCAGGACAGAGCGACCGGTTCCGATCGGAGGGAAGTCGAAGCTTCGGTCTTGGGAACACCGGGATTAACATCGGTTTCTATTCAGGGAGAAACCGGTAGATTGCGGGAAGCTTTTTTCTTCCAAAAAAAGAAAATAGCTCGCGAGTTCAAATCCCGCCGGGCCCGCTTCAATTTTTTTAGGGAGAGAGTGCGTCGAGAGATGTTTTTGGGACTGTTGTTCTTGGCGAGCTCCCTCTACGCCGGCTTCGCCGCAGCGAAACGCCTGGCTGTCCTGGATTCGCTTGCGAAAAAACTCTCGCTGGGCTTTCTCTTGGGCTTTGCAGTGCAAACGTTCTTCATACTCGCAATATCGTGGCTTTTCGGCGCGTTATCTTCAGAACTGGTGATGGCTTCATCGCTGTTGTTTTTCCTTGCCGGTTTCAAGCTCCAGCCCCAGCATCCCGCCCGTTATTCGAAAAGCGTTTCCAAAAGCGAGCTGCTTGCCTTGGCGTTCGCGCTGCTGTTCCTGGCTCTTCATCTTTTCGCTGCACTGCGCCCCACTGAAACGGGAGTCGAGGGGGTGATAAGCGTTTGGGGCGATTATCCCCTGCATTTGGGCATAGCCTCTTCCTTCGCTTTCGGAAGCAACTTTCCGCCTGAATACCCGATTCTAGCCGGAGAGCCGCTGAAGTACTCTTTCGCCATGGACTTCGCGTCGGCGATACTCTTGAAAGGCGGTTTCGGCTTGCGCTCTTCCCTCGTTATTCCAAACGTCCTGGTGTTTTTGGCTTTGGCGATGGCGGTCGTCCTCCTGACGGAATTAGTGGGTGGAAGGAAGAAGGCTTTCGCCCTTACCGCGATGGTTCTCCTGCTGTTTTTCCTGAACGGAAACGCGGGAATAGGCTTTGCTTTCCAGGATGCTTTGCAGGAGAAGTCCCTCTCGCCGTTGACGGTTCCGGAGAAGAATTACTCAAACTTGGAAGACAAAAACATAGTTCTCATGAACTTTCTTTATTCCATATTCCTGCCTTCGCGAAGCGCGCTGCTGGGCTTTGCAATAGCGGTTTTCCTTTACGCCTTGCTTTTTTCCAACGTACTGGAAAGAAAATGGCGGAAGGAAGAGTTGTTCGCAGGAGGGGTTTTGGCTGGTTTGTTGCCGTTGGCTCACGCCCAATCTTTCCTTGCAGTTGGGGTGGTTGCAGGGTGCTTGTTCCTGCTTTGCGAAAAAAAGAAAGAATGGCTTTACTTTGCAGTGCCGGCGGCTTTGGTTGCACTGCCGCAAGTCGCGTGGTTGTGGGGGAGATTCCCGTTTTCAAAGCAAGTGGGGTGGGTCGCGGCTGAAAAAACCCTCGGGGGAATCGTAGTTTTTTGGCTTGAAAACGGCTGGGCTCTCTTGCTCGGGTTTTTCGCTTGGGCTGCAATAGCGTGGGTGAAAAAAGATAGGAAAATGCTGGTTTTCTCCATTCCCTTCTTCCTGCTTTTCATAATGGGCAACGTTGCGCTGTTCCAGCCGTGGGCGTGGGACAACACGAAAATCTTCCTGCACTTTTTCCTCTTTGCGAGCATCGCCACGGCGTTGTTTTTGAGCGGATTGCTTGAATCGAAGAAATTCGGGGCTGCTTCCAAAGCGATTGTTGCTGCGATATTTTTCCTTTCAATAGCGTCGGGAATCTTGGCGTTGTTTTGGGTTTCGTGGGGCGATAACGCGAGGTACGAAGTTTTTTCCAAGAAGGATTTTGTGTTGGCGGAGTGGGTTAGGAAAAACACTCCGC
>JAZDIF010000045.1:0-22016 GCA_043805205.1 Microcaldota archaeon | reverse complement strand
GAAGGACGCGGTCAAGCTGAAAGAGTTTTTGGAGAGGGACTTCGGCTTCAAAAACGTTTCAGTGAACTACTCGGGAAACAAAGGCTTCCACTTTCACTTGCGTTCGGAAAACGTAAGAAAACTCTCTCAGGATGCGAGGAGGCAGTTGACGGAGTTTTTGACCGGTCCGGAAACGCCGTTCGTGGGGGAGTCGGAAGACAAGGGAAGGGAGACGGACTTGACGGGTCCGTCGGAAAAATCCTTGGGCTGGGGAAAGATGTTTTTCGATTTCGCGTTCGAGTTCGTGAAAAACGCCACGCTGGACGATTTGAAGGAGAGGGGAATGCGTTCGAACACCGCCGTGGATTTTCTTTCCAAAAAACAAATGGTGCTTGGCTTGCTTAGGGCGGGAAAATGGCGGTTCGCCTCGAAAAAATTCTGGGATTCCCTCTACTCGCAGTTCAAGCGGGAGAATGGAGTGGAAGTAGACGCGCACGTGACTCTGGATTTGGCGAGGTTGATCCGCATTCCCGAGTCTCTGCACGGGGATACGGGGTTTGCGGCAAAGGTTGTTTCGGGCAGGGAGGGGCTTGCGGGCTTTTCACTGGAAGAAAGCGTGGTTTTCAAAAGCGAAAAAACTATTAACGTCCTTTCCCATGGTGATATTTCGCTAGAGTTTCCCGAGAGGCTTGTTTTGAAGGAGAAACAGCCGTGCGAGGTTCCGCTCGCGTCGGGAGTGTTGCTTTTGTGCAAGAAGAAAGCATCGCTGTTGCTGAAGGAAAAAAGCTGGTAACGCTTTTTGTTGAGTTGGTGGGTTGCTGTGGAAACTGTAGAATTGTCTTCTTCCGGCTCGTTGAACTACGAGTTTTTGAGGAACCTTCTTTCGCAAGAGCGTTCGCAAAACCCGCTTTCCAGCGTGAAGGAAGACTTTTTCGACGAGTGCGAACGTTTCCTGCAGTCGCAGGAAAGGCTTTTGCGCGAGGATTTTTCCATGGAAAAAACGCGCGTTTTCGAAAACTCGAAGAAGATCGTGCTGGAGTTGAGGGACGTGCGGTTGAGAAAGCTTTTGTTCAAGGCGTGGAAGGACTTCGAGTCTTCTTCCGTGAATTCCTCCGGCTTGGCTTTCACTGAGAAGGAGTTCTACCGTTCTTTGATTTCGCTCTTGAACGATTTCAAGGCGAGGGGGGAGAAGGACGAGGTTAAGATTAAGATTCTCGTTGATTTGCCCAAGCTCCAGGCGCCGGACGGTTCGGCGTTGGGGCCGTTTACCGCCGGGCAGATAGTAAATTTAGGACAGCAGGCCGCGGAGTTGCTTTTGCAGAAGAACGCGGCGGAGAAAGCGTGAATTGTCCGGAAGGGCTTTTTTCCAATAGTGTTTTTAATCACGCTGGAGCAAGTTTTTGAGTTCTCGATTTTTTCAAGGTGGTTTGAAAATGATGGTTCCAAAGCAAAAGAATTGTTTCTGCCCGCACTGCAGGAAGCACACCGTGCATAAGGTGAAGGTTTCAACGAGCAAGTACAAGCCGGGAAGGACGATGGCTTGGGGCACCAGGAAGCACAGGCGCAAGCTCGCCGGTTTCCACGGCAAGGTCAAAGGAAAGGCCAAGGTGAAAAAACAGGGAATCCGCAACAAAATCATGCTCGAGTGCACCGTTTGCGGGAAGAAGCACGAGCGCGTTATAAGCGGCAGGATGAAGAAGAAGGCGGAAATCGCGAAGTAAAACCAAAATCAAAAAAGGGTGTTTGTTTACATGGGAAAGTTTTTGCTGGTGAAGTGCGATTGCGGCGAGGAGGCCGTGGTCTACGGCGATTCCAAGTCGCGAGTGAACTGCAAGAAGTGCGGAAGCCCGATGGCAGAGCCGAAGGGCGGCAGGGCGAAGATCACCGCGAGGATTCTGGAAGTCCTGCAGTGAGTTGGAAGAGGTTCTTTTGAATGGAATACCCGCAGTTGGGAGAGTTCGTCGTCGCGAAAGTGAAGAAAATCCTTCCCTTCGGCGCTGTCGTCGATTTGGAGGAGTACGGCGGGCTGGAGGCGTTCGTGCACATTTCCGAGGTTTCCTCCGGGTGGATTCGCAACATTCGCGAGCACTTGAAGGAAGGGCAGGTGACCGTAGCGAAAGTCGTGGCTTCGGACGTTTCCAAGCACCAGGTTGACGTTTCGATAAAAAGGATTTCTGAAATAGAAAAGAAGCGCAAGCTGGAAGAGTGGCAGAACTCGAAGCGTGCGAAAAAGCTTTTGGAAAGGACGCTCGCGAAGTTTGGAAAAACTTTCAAGCAGGTTGAGCCCGAGGTTTCTGCTTTAGAGGAGGAGTTCGGCTCGCTTTACGACGTTTTCGATTCGCTGTCTCAGGGGGTGGTTCCCCAAGCGAAGGTTTCGAAAACCCTTCTTGCGGCGTTGGAGGAAACGGCGAAGAAGGAAATAAAGCAAAAGCGCGTTACCCTCAGGCGGGTTTTGAAGCTCGCGTGCTATTCCCCTTCTGGAGTGGATGAAGTGAAGAAAATCCTGGAGGAGGTTTCGGGAGTCGGCGCGCAAGTGCATTACTTGGGCGCTCCGAAGTATTTCGTCGACGTGACTTCGGCGGACGCGAAATCCGCGGAGAAAACCCTGCAGAAAGTGGAGGGGTTGCTGGAGGAGAAGGCTTCCTCTTCAGATTTGGAGTGGAGTTTGGAAAAGGAAAAGTGATGTTTTTCTTGAAGCTTTGCAAGTGTTCCAAGTGCGGGGTTTTCACTTTGAAGGAAAGGCACTGCGGGGTTGAAACCCTGTCGGCGCACCCTCCGAAGTTTTCCTTCGCTGACAAGTACGCTTTCTACAGGAGGAAAGCGAAATACGGCTGAGACGCTTTTATTTTCCCGTTTCTCAAAAGAAGCGTTTTTATTAATCTTGCCAGGCTTATTCTTCTTGCAACCGCTATTTTTTTCTTTCCTGGGGGGTTGCGAGTTGGTTTTCCCTTGAAATTTCCGTCCTTCACTGAGTCTTTCATTCTCGTAAAGAAAAAGCCGGCTTTGAAAAACCCGCTGTTGATAGCGGGCTTGCCGGGCGTGGGTTTCGTTTCCAAACTCGCCGTGGACCACTTGGTGAAATCCACCAAGGCGGAGAAGATAGCGACTCTTTACTCCCCCCACTTTCCGAACCAGGTCCTGGCGATGAAGAGCGGGAGGCTTCGTTCTTTCTCCATCGGCTTTTACTGCAAGAAGTTCAAAAACCGCGATTTCATTTTCGTGCGGGGGGATCTGCAGCCGTTGACCGTCGAAGGGCAGTTCGAGGTTTCCGCGAAAATACTGGACTTCGCCAGGCAGATGGGCTGCACTGAAGTGATTGCAATGGCCGGCTACGCGGTTTTGGGAAGGAAGGAAAAGCCTTCGGTTTACTGCGCTTGCACTAACGAACGGTTTTTCAAGAAAATGCAGTCGTTCGGAGTGAAGAGTTCGGAGAAGGCGGTTCCGATAGTGGGAATGGCTGGCTTGCTGCCTGCGATGGCGAAGCTTTACTCGATTTCCGGATGCTGCCTTCTCGTGGAAACGCCGGGTATTCCGATGGACGCGGTTGGCGCTAAAACGCTTTTGGGCTTGATTGGAAAGCTGGCCGGGGAAAAATTCGACTTCAAGGCGCTGGACGAGCGGGTTTTGAAGGCGGAAAAGATGTTCAAGAGGTTCGAAAGGCAGGCTGGGCAAACTCCTACGATGCAGCCTCCGGCGATTTCCGAGGCTGTGGAAAAGGACGTTTTGCGTTATATCCGCTGAGGGGGGTGGAACGGAAACATGTTGGACATGGTTTTGCTGACCGGAAATTCAAATTCCAAGCTTGCCGAATCAATAGCCTCCCACTTGAACACGAAGCTCGTTCCCTGCACCGTAGGGCGTTTTGCTGATGGTGAAATAAGGCTGGATATTGAAGAGAGCTTGCGTGGAAAGCACGTTTTCGTGATTCAAAGCGTTTGCAACTCTTCCCTTCCCGACGGAAAGCCCACGTCTGTGAACGATAATCTCATGGAACTCCTGGTTCTTTTGGACGCGGTGAAGAGGGACAACGCGGAGAAAATCAGCGCGGTAATGCCTTACTTGGCTTACACGAGGCAGGACAGGAAAGTCAAGCCGAGGGAACCCATCACGGCAAAACTCGTTTTGAATTTGATTGCCGGCCCTCACAGCGGAGTGCATGATTTGTTGTCTGTGGATTTGCACGCCCCGCAAATAGAGGGTTTCGTCGACTGTTATTTCGGGAATATAACCGTTTCCCAACTCGTCCCTTCGCAATTGAAGAAAATTGGCTTCGACAAGGACGTGATCGTCGTTTCGCCGGACAGCGGCGGGGCGAACAGGGCGAAGAGGCTTGCGGACAGGCTTTCGGGCGACATGGCCATAGTGCACAAGTACCGTTCCAAGCCCAACTCTTTCGAAAATGCATCCGTTTTGCACGTTGTAGGGGATGTTGAAGGGAAGAACGCCTTGTTGTACGACGACATGGTGGACACTGGCGGTTCTCTCGTGCATGCAGCCGAGGCTTTGTTGGATAGGGGCGCGAAGAAAGTAGCGGCGTTCGCAACCCACGCCGTACTGTCGGGAGACGCTATCGAGAAGATAGAGGATTCGCCGTTGGAAAAAATGCTCGTTACGGACACTATCCCGTTGAAGAAGCAAAGCAGGAAGATCGACGTGGTTTCCGTCGCGCCGACTATCGCAACCGTGATGGACAAGGTTTACAAGGGCGAGAGCGTAAGCGCGCTGTTCAAGTAAACGCCCTTTTATTTTTCTTTTTCCTATCCAATTCATGCTTTACTATTCAGACTTCCACTTGCACTCGAAATACTCGCGGGCGGTTTCGCAAGCCATGAGCCTCGAGGGCTTGGTGGAAGGGGCGAAGCAAAAAGGCCTGCAGATTCTTGGGACTGGCGATTTCTCGCATCCGCTTTGGTTCAGGGAGTTGAAGCAAAAACTTTCCCCCGCGGATAGCGAGGGGCTTTTCGTTCTCAAGGGTTTCGAGCAAAGCGGCGTTTACTTCCTTTTGACGAACGAGGTTTGCAGCATAATCTCGACTCCCAAGGGGGTGAAGAAAGTACACCATTTGCTTCACTGCCCTTCGCTGGAAATAGTTGAACAAATAAACGACTTGCTTGGAAAGAAAGGAAATCTCGCGGCTGACGGCAGGCCGACTTTCGGCAGCACTCCTCCGGCGGAAATAGTTGAAATAGTCGAGAGCGTCGACAAGAAAGATTCTTTCGTGATTCCGTGTCATGCTTGGACGCCTTGGTTTTCGGTTTTCGGGAGCATGAGCGGTTTCGATTCTTTGAAAGAAGCGTACGAGGACAAGGCGGAGAGCATTTTCGCGATTGAAACCGGAATGAGCAGCGACCCGGCGATGAACTGGCGGATCAGCGCTTTGGATAAAATTACCCTAGTCTCAAATTCAGACGCGCACTCGAACCACCCTTGGCGTTTGGGTAGGGAGTGCAACGTTTTCGATTTTCCTTTGCTTCCCTCCTTCAAGCAAATTCGAAATTCTATCGAGACAAGAAAGAATTTTGCTTTTACTGTCGAAGTCAACCCTTCTTACGGAAAGTATCATTTCGACGGGCATAGGAATTGTTCTTTCTCGTGCCCTCCGGAGGAAACGAAAAAACTGAAGGAAATATGTCCTGTTTGCAGGAGGCATCTTACGATAGGGGTTTTGAATCGCGTTGAAGAACTGGCTGATAGGCCGGAAGGCTTCATTCCGAAGAACGCGATTCCCTTCAAAACGGTTTTGCCGTTGCACGAGCTGCTTTCGGCGGTTTCGGGCTCTCCGCTTTACTCGAAGAAACTGGATGCTGCGGCCGCAAGGCTTTTGGTTTTGGGCAGCGAGTTGAGCGTGCTGCTTGAGATAGAAAAAGAAAAACTGCTGGAGGCTTGCGGCGAGGAGAAAATCGTCGAAGCGATAATGATTAACCGTGAAGGAAAAATCGAAGTCAAGCCGGGGTTCGACGGGGAGTACGGGGTTCCTTCGGTAGGCGGAGGCAAAAAGGAAGAGGGCGACGATAGGCAAAAGAAACTGGGCGAGTACTGAACTCTATCTTCTGAGGAAAAAGTACGCGAGCAAAATCGCCACGACGAAAATGATCGTGGTTATGCTTTGGAACTGGAATATCAACGAACCCAAAAGCACGATGAGCAGAGCTATTGAGAGGAATACGAACGGCTCCATTCCCAAGACTGTTTTGTGCTCGGCAAAACCCGCTCCTCCACCCATGGGAGCGCTTGCCGGGGTCTGAGCTCCGCCTGGGCTTAATGGAGTTACATTTCCCGTCTGCGGGTCCACGCGAACCGCGAATCCGCATTTCTTGCAGAACACGACGTTGTTCTGCGCGTCAACGTCGAGATTGGGATTTCCGCACTGCGGACAGGAAACTTCGCCCATTATTATCAACACCCGTTAAGCGATTAGTAAAACCGCTTTTTTAAACCAGTCTTTTCTTCGCGTATTGAACCGCGTTTTCGAAAACTTTCAAGCCTTCTCCATTCTTCGCTTCCCCCCTAGTCCACCGCGGGTGGTTGGTGGGGTAAGTGAAAACTTCAGGGTGGGGCATTAGGGCAAAAACCCTTCCGGTGTGGTCGCAAATTCCCGCGATGTCCATCAACGCTCCGTTGGGGTTCCACGGGTATTCCGCGTTCAGCGCCTTGGGCTTGAGCGGGTTGAAGTACTTGAAAACTATTTGCTTGTTCTTCTCCAGTTCCCTCAGGATTTCCGGATCGGCGTAAAACTTTCCCTCGCCGTGCCTGACTGGAACGTAAAGCTTGTCTATCCCGCGCGTCCAAATGCACTTGCTTCCGGCGTTCTTCAGCCAAACCCACCTGTCTTCGAATTTTCCTGAATCGTTGGCGGCGAGGGTGGTCGTCTGCCCCATCGTTTTAGGGTCTGGGAGCAGTCCGGCTTTCGCGAGAATCTGGAATCCGTTGCAACCCCCGAAAACCAGTTTTCCTTCGGCGATGAACTCCTGCACTTGCGAGCGGAGTTTGAACTTGAGCTTGTTGGCGAAAACCCTTCCGCTTCCGAGATCGTCGGCGAAAGCGAACCCGCCGGGAATGGCTAGAATGTGGTATTGCTCGAGGAGTTTCTTCTGCAGGATTTCGTTGAAGTGGATCCTGTCGGCGTGCGCTCCCGCCATTTTGAAGGCGTTCGCCACTTCGAAATCGCAGTTTATCCCGTAGCCGGTTAAAACCAGCGTCTTGACTTCCACGCTTTCTTCAACTCCTCGAAATTAACGTCGATTATTTTCTTTCCATTCAAACCCGTAATCCTGACTTTCTTTCCCGCAACCCTGCCCGCAAGAACGGCTTTCGTTCCTTTCATCGCCTCGGCGAATTTCTTCGCGTTTTCCTGTCCTACGCTGACCACGAACCTGCCCGCGCTTTCGGAAAACAGCAGGACGTCGTTGCGTTTTGCGTTTTCAGCGCAGGAAATTTGGCGCAAGTCTATTTCAACTCCGGCTCCCCCTGCGAAGGAACTCTCGGCTATCGCAACGCCGAGCCCTCCGTCGGAACAATCGTGGCACGAAGCAACCAAGCATGCTGCAATGGCTTTGCTTAATGCAGAATAAAGCTTCCTGTTCTCCTCTGCATTGACTGCGGGAGGGATTCCGCCTTTGCTTCCGATGATTTGGTAGTACTCGCTTGCGCCCATTTCGTTCTTCGTTTCCCCCAGGATGAATACCAAATCCCCTTCCTTCTTGAAGTCCATCGAGATGGTTTTCTTGATGTCGGGAATCAGGGCGACGGTCGTGAAGAGGAGCGTGGGGAGTACGGAGATTTTCTTTCCGCCGGCGTTCGCGTCGTTCTTCATGCTGTCTTTCCCGGAAATGCACGGCACGCCGAAAGCAGTGGTGTAGTAGTATAGGGCTTTGTTTGCTTTCACCAAATCCCCCAGCTTTTCCCTTCCTTCGGGATTGTCTTTAGTAGCGAAAACGGGATCCGGCCAGCAGAAGTTGTCCAGGCAAACCATTTTTTCCAGCGGAGCGCCCGTGCTAACGCAGTTTCTTATCGCCTCGTCCAAAGCGTTTGAAGCCATTGCGAAAACGTCGAGTTTGGAGTACTTGGGGCAAATGCCGTTCGCGACGGCTATCCCGTCGTCAGTTTCGTACAACGGTTTGATTACCGCAGCGTCGGAAGGCCCGTCGTTTTCCATTCCAACGAACGGCTTCAGCACGCTCATTCCCTGCACTTCGTGGTCGTACCTTCTTACTATCTCCTCTTTCGAGCAGACGTTGGGGGCGGAAAGGATTTTCTTGAGCGTGGAATTGTAATCCCTGGGTTCCTGCGTTTTTTCTTCCTTCCGAAGGATTTTTCTGGCTTTAGCGTGGAGTTTCAACTGCGGAGGATGCTGCAAAAACTCCAAGTCCAGCAACCCAACAGTCTTTCCCTTGAAAGTTATTTTGAAAAGGCGGGTGTTCGTGAAAATTCCGACTTCGGTCACTTCAACCTCGTGCTTTCTCGCGAGTTCGAACAGCCTGTCTTTTTTTTCCGGTTTTATTGCGAGCGTCATTCTCTCCTGCGATTCGCTGACGAAAATCTCCCAGGGTAGCAAGCCCTTGTATTTCAGGGGAACCTTGTCCAAATGCAATTCAGCCCCCCCGCTTTGCAAAGCCATTTCGCCGACGCTGTTCGCCAACCCTCCGGCCCCGTTGTCAGTAATGCTTTCCATCAAGCACTCGTTTCTCGCTTCGAGAATGAAGTCCAGCATTTTCTTCTGGGTGAAAGGGTCGCCGATTTGAACCGCGCTTAACGGCGAGGCGTGAGTCAAGCCTTGGGAGGAGAAAGTAGCGCCGTGAATGCCGTCTTTTCCAACCCTCCCGCCTGCCATTATCACGAGGTTTCCCGGCTTGGCTTTCTTTTCGTGCGTCAGCCTCTTGTCCTTCAATTTGGAAGGCATTATTCCGCCTGTTCCGCAGTAAACCAGGGGTTTCCCCGCGAACGAATCGTCGAAAACTATTGCACCGTTTACGGTGGGAATGCCGCTCTTGTTCCCCCCGTCCTGCGCTCCCTTTACCACCCCCTGCAAAACGCGCTTGGGGTGAATGCGCAGGTACGCCCCTGCGTAATCGGGAGGCGCGAAGCAGAACACGTCCGTGTTGAAAATCGGCTGTGCTCCCAAACCCGCTCCGAGAACATCGCGGTTTACCCCCACTATTCCCGTTACCGCGCCCCCATACGGGTCCAGCGCGCAGGGTGAATTGTGCGTTTCCACTTTCACCGCGATATTCCACTTTTCGTTCAGCTTGATTATGCCGGCGTTGTCCTTGAATACTGAAAGGAGCAAACCGGGTTTTTTCCTGGAAATCTCGTCGGTGGATTTTTTGATGAACGTTTTGAAGAGGGAGTTTATGGTTTCCTTTTTCCCGCTCTCGTCCTCGTACTCGATGAGGGCGTTGAAAATCTTGTGCTTGCAGTGCTCGCTCCAAGACTGGGCTATCGCTTCCAGTTCCACGTCCGTTGTTTTTTCCGAAAGCCCTTCTTTCTTGCGTTGCTGCAAGAACGTTTTTTGAGAGTACTTTTGTTTTATTGCCTTCATTTCCTCAACGGTCAAAGCGAGCAGCCGCTGTTCGCTTAATTGTGAAAGGTGCGAATCGCTCGAGGGTAAGGTTATTTCCTCCACGAAATCGCTTTCCGTGCTTTCGGCGACTGGAGGGTTTGGGGGGAAGCCTTCGGTTTGCTTGAATTCCTGATAGCTTTTCACGCTCCACCCTTCAATCAAGTCGTTCGCCACGAGCGTGGAAACAATGTTTTCCGCGTCTTTCGCCGTTGAAACGCCGGAAAACAAGTACTGCCTAGAGTAAAATGCGGTTCCTTGGAAAGCCGGGAAAACGTCTTTAATCGCTTGGGAAGCGGTTCTTCCGACGTTGTCGGTAACGCCGGGCTTGAAGAAAACCTCGACCGCAAAATCGAATTTCTTCCCGTCGCGCAAGGCAATGGGGTGGTTTATGGAAAAGTCTTGCAGCAGCTGGTCAGCAAGGATTTCCTTGGACGCCCTCTCCAGGTTCCACAACCCGCTCAAGCCGGACAGGGTGTAAACGTCGATTACTTCTACCCTTCGGAGCTTGAAGCCTTCCTGCTTTGCGGCATTCAGAAGCCCTTCGGAAAAGGGATTCCGGACTCCGTGCTTGAAGCCGACTTCAATCCTGTGGAAAAACAATGTTCGCGGGCTTTCCATCGATTACCCACCAAAGCCCCCTAGCTTAGTGAAAAACGCTCTCGTTCTTTGAAGAAAATAACCGTTAAGCAGGGAAAATTAATAACCTTATCGTGCGTAATGCCCTTTCGGAATTGAATGGGTTTAAAAAACAGTTTTGATTTCAACATTTTAAGATTTTTAACGATAACCTACTGGGTTTAGGCATGCTCAAGCGGATTTTCAACTGGCTCAAGGGGTTATTCGGCCGCAGGAAGGAATTCAGCCTCGGCTTGTACGGCCCTCCCAACTCGGGAAAGACGACTCTTGCGAACCGCATTTCCCTCGACTGGACGGGCGAGGCAGTGGGAAAGGCAAGCGAAATCCCCCACGAAACGCGAACCGTCCAGAAGAAAGAGCGGATTGAAATCAAAGTCGACGGGAAAACGCTCATAATGAACCTTCTGGACATGCCCGGAATCGCGACCAAGGTGGACTACCGGATTTTCATTCCTTACGGAATAGCGGTGAAAGACGCGCAAGTGCGCGCCAAGGAAGCGACGAAAGGCATCATTGAAGCCATAAAGTGGCTCGAGCACGTGAACGTCGCCCTCATAGTTTTGGATTCCACCGAAGACCCTTACACGCAGGTTAATTTGACGATAATAGGCAATTTGGAAGCGAGGAAAATCCCCATCGTAATCGTTGCGAACAAGATAGATTCCAAGAAGGCAAAACCAGAGAAAGTGCGCGACGCTTTCCCGCAGTACAAGGTCGTGGAAGTAAGCGGTTTGAAGGGCGAGAACATCCACAAGCTTTACAAGGAAATAGCCCGACTGGCGTGATTCGGAAAATGGCTGTGCACATCGAATTCGTTTCCTCGAAAATCTTGAAGCAAATGCCCAGCCCGCGCAAGATTGAATTCGTTTTGGAGAGTGTGAGGAAGAACGTGATTCTCGTCCTGGAAGAGCCGCTTTCCTTGGACGAAGAGAGGCTGCTGATCCGGGAGACTATGAAAAAGATTTCGAAAAACTTTCCGGGAATAGAAATTTCGTCCCTATCGCCTTCGGAAGAGGACTTGCGTTCCGCCGTAATCCGCCTGTTGGGCGGAAAGACGAGCGGGCTGACAGTCGTGGGTCCGGCAAACCTGGTGAAGGAAATGAAGAAAGACCCGGACAAGCTGAGGGTTCTCACGAAATAAGCGAAATTCTTTTCTTTCCTTCCCTCCTTTGTTTTATCGAGGCGTAAAGCGTATATGCACAAGTGCGTCCGATGCGGAAAGGCTTACGAAAGCAGTTCGAAAGAGCTATTGATGGGCTGCCCTTGCGGGGCTAGAGTGTTCGTTTTCCTGAAAAACCCCGACGCGCAAGGCGGGGAGGAAGGCGTGGAAGAGGATTACCGCTGGCTGGAGCAGGAGCTTTCGTTCCTTTCGAAAGACAGGCCGGTTACAATAGAAAAGGACGCGGCTGAAAATCTGAAGATCATAGAGAAGGGTTCCTACGAAATAGACGTGAAATCCCTGATGGGCGGGAATCCCCTGGTGATTAAATCGGAAAAGGGGATTTACTACATCAAAATCCCGAGCTTGAAGAAATAGTTTTTCAGGACTCTTATGACTTAAGAATACGCCAGGCTATAGCTGCTTCTACCGTTATGATAAGCAAGAGAATCAAGTAAAACAAGCCTGGGGGAGTCGGGTTTTCTTCCGGTGGTGCAGGTTGCAGCGACGGTTTTTCGCTTGCCGAAGCAACGCCTTCCGTAATGAACGAGATTGTTTTTTGTCCGAACGGCCCGATGCTTTCGACGTGGAATTCCTTTCCGCTGGAAAAATCTTTCAATACGAACGGCCGGCTTTCGTTCGCACCCGTGTTTTTCAGCTTGAATTCCACTCGCGAGAAAACATTTCCCGCCGAGCCGTAGTACGTTTCAACAGTCTTTTCAACCGTGATTCCGAAGCTCCGTTGTTCCACGCAAAACGGCGCTTCAGCCGGCAATGTAGATATTGTTGAAACAGTTTCCTCAACACTACGATTGTCAGTTGAAAGGGTTTTTGGAGTGCTTTCGTTGAACGAGACGGTCACTTTGAGCCTCTTGCCGCCTCCCGCTTCCTGAAATGCAAATTCAGTTCCGGCTATGGTGAAAGAGCTGTTTTTCTCGACGAAGAAAACGCTTGATGCGGAAGAACCGTTTGCCGCCTCGAGTTTTACCAGCGCTGTGCCTCCGGCATAGTCCAACAGCGTGAAGTTCAAGCCGTTGCTTTGGATTGACTCGCCGACGGAAATGGTTTTTTCCACCGTGGCAGAGAATGCCAGTCCGGAAAGGAAAATGATGAAAAGCCAAACCCGCGTTTCCAGCAGGCGGTGTTCGTTTTTTATTCCGCGTTTCATTTCCTGTATCCTTTGATCTTCTGCTTTTCGCTCTTTTTCTCGAACCTGCGGCCTGTCAAATTCCTTACCGTCCGCTCCCCGAAAGCCCTCGCCCGCTCCAAGTCGATTTCGTCCAAGCGGTTTTTCAGGATTCCTTTCTTTTCCAAAAAAATCTGGTTGACGATTCGCGCGTTCGGGAGTTTCGAAACGGCTTTCTCCATTTTATTTCCAAGTTCGAGTCCCTTGACGTAAAAAACGGCGGTATTGCCCGAAATTTGCTCGCTTGCTTTTGAGGCATCGAGGAAAACCAGCTCGAAGCCGCTGCGATAATCTTCGGAATACTCGACAGTCGCGCCGGCGTCGGCCGCTCCCTCGCCTATTTTTCTTGCAATCTCGCCTTTCCCTACGACCAAAACCTTCATCTTGCAAAAATCACTTTTTCAGCGTCGCTTTCACGAGCCCGTCGAACAGCGGCTCGGGTTTCTCCAGCCTGGAATCGAACTCAGGATGAAATTGGGAGCCCAAAAAGTACTTGTGCGTTTTCAGTTCCCCGATTTTCCTTATCTCGCGCTTCGGGTCTTTCCCCGAGAAAACCCACCCTACCTTTTCCAGGTCGGGAATAAACTCGGGGTTGATTTCATACCGGTGGCGGAACCTCTTGAATATCTTCTCGCTTTGATACAATTCGAACGCAAGAGTATTTTTTTCCACCTTGACTTCGTACGCGCCCAAGCGCATCGTCCCGCCTTTTTCTTCGACGGAATGCTGTTCGGGCAAAAGGCAGATTACTGGATGCTTAGTGTCGGGTTTTATTTCCGTAGTGTGCGCGTCCTTCCAGCCCAAAACGTTTCTCGCGCTTTCGATTATTGCTAGTTGTAACCCGTAGCACAGTCCCAAGTAAGGAACGTCATTCTCCCGAGCGTAGCGGATGGTCTGGATTATCCCCTCCACCCCCCTTTCCCCGAACCCACCGGGAACGACGAACGCGTCGAAACCATCCAGCGAAAGCGTTCCCGACTCGACTTTCTCCGAGTCGATGAGAACGGCGTTTACCTTAACGCCGTTGTTCAAACCCGCGTGCTGCAGGGCTTCGAAAACGCTCATGTAAGTGTCGCGGGTAGTCGCGTATTTTCCGACTACGGCGATCCTTTTTTCAACCCTCGGCTTCTTGTCCAGGATTTCCTTCCATTCCCTCATGTCGCTGTCTTTAAGCTTGAGCGAGAGTTTTGAAGCGATTATCTCCTGGATTTCCTGTTCTTCCAAAACGATCGGGAGTTTGTAAATGCTTTCGACTGTCGGGCTAAAGAAAACTTCGTCGGGCATGACGTTGCAGAACATCGCGATTTTGTTCCTCGCCTCTCTAGTCAAAGGCTTTTCGCTCCTCGCGACAACCAAGTCCGGCTGGATTCCGCTTCCCAACAGGGTTTTCACCGAGTGCTGCAGGGGCTTGGTCTTCTGCTCGCCGGTGGTGATCGTGGGAACTAGCGCCAAATGAACGAACACGACTTCGTCTCCGTTGAAGCGCATTTGCCTTACGGCTTCCAAAACCACTTCGCTCTCTATGTCCCCGACGGTCCCCCCTATTTCGACGACCAGCACTTCCGAGCCGGTGACTTTAGCGGTGTTGCGAATGCGTTGCTTGACTTCGTTCGTGACGTGGGGAATCATTTGAAGCGTTTTTCCCAGGAATTCGCCCTTGCGTTCTTTTTCTATCACCGCTTTGTAAGCTTGTCCCATCATCAAATTCTGTTCCTTCCGCGCGAAAATGTTCAAAAAGCGTTCGTAATTTCCGACGTCCAAGTCGCACTCGAACCCGTCTTGAGTCACGAAAACTTCGCCGTGCTCGAACGGGTTGAGCGTTCCCGCGTCCCCGTTGAGGTAAACGTCGATTTTCATGCAATTAGCGTTCACTCCCCTGCTCTTGAGGATTTTCGCGATTGATGAAGAGAGAATGCCTTTGCCTAGGGAACTCAAAACGCCGCCTGTAACGAAAACAAATTTGCCCATTTTTCCTTCACTTCCCGCCGAAACTGCCTTCCTCTGGAAAGCTTTTTTCGAATTACCGAGAATCAGGGCGCAGAAAATCAGTGCCTGAATAAAATTTTCGGAGTTCGTTTAATAAACCTTTTGGGAGGTCGGAAAAAGAAAAAAAGAGGCTCGGCCCTCGGCGGCGGGAAAAATAGAATGCCGCTGTAGCCAAAGCCAGGGAGGATTTTGAAAAAACTCCCTTGCCCGTCGGGGTTTTTCCCGATTTAGTGTCCGATCATGACGGTCCTCTTGTTTTCGATGGTCCTGATTTTCTGCAAGTCCGTCAAGTGGTAGTAATACGCTGCAAGGAAGAACGCGACTACGGAGAGCACGGGCTGGTTGAGCAAAAGCCACAGTCCGGCGATGAAGGAAAGGATGTAGTAGACCCTGTAGCGGATGAACTTCTTGTACTCGGGAAGATGGTCCATCATGTAGTCGTAACGAGTTCCCATTACGAGCAGCGGGCGCTTCGCTTCCGCGACGGTACCGTAGATCCCCACTTGCCCAGGGGGCGGCGTTTGCACCGGCGCCATGACGTTCTGCGGCGCTTGCCATTGCATTTCGTTTGTAGTAGCCATTTTTCACACCTTTATTTAGTTTGAATCAACGCCTTGTTCCTAAACCACTCTACGCTCCACGCGTAGTTCAAAAGCAATTGGCTCCAGCAATACCCCGCTAGGTACGCGAAAACCGCGGCAACCCACAGGTTTATTCCATAAAAAACAATCATGGCGATTATGCTCAGTACGCAGTAAAGCCACGCTTTGTAAACGGTTCCCAAAGAACCGTCCTTCCACTTTTCGCCGAACCATTCTTTAACGATCTCGCGCCTGTGCTTGATCATGAGCGAGTTTACGGGCGTGCCGTCCGCAAAGCTTTGATTGGACTGCATGGGAACATACAGATTAGGCGCTCCTTCCATTCCCGGCTCTTCGCCAGCCTTCTTTAGAGCTGCCTTCGGCACCTTGAATTCATTCAACGCTACTATAGCCATTTTTTTACACCCTCAAATCCAGCCCATTACCATTGCAGAGTAACCTATGCTTGCGAATACCATCGCCCAGATTACCCCGTCGGGAAGGATGAAGCTCGGGCCGAACATGGCTTGATCGAACGTCCACCCTCCATTGGCAATGTTCACGAGCCCGGCGTCTTCCATCAGGCTCACCAACTGCATTGGAATGCTCGGTTTTAACGGTTCAAAATCATCTTCAGCCATGCAGTTCACCTTTGTTCGAGTGGATTCTGGCGCACACGGCGCAAGCGTCCAGCGGGCTTTTTTCCACTACCACCGCAGTCCACTCGTTTTCCCTTCCTACGAAATACACCATTTGCTTCATTTTCTTCCCTCTCAATCTACGATTACCAAAGACCTGTACTTTCCGAAGGTCTTGTTGATGAAGCCGTCCATCCAGGCAATATCCTGGAACCTAGCTGCAAGGGCGAACATGAGTAATGCTCCGGGAGCGAAAGCGTTGAGCGTGAGAACCCCGCCAGCAAGGCAAAACACGGCTTTCAACGTGTTTTTGTACCTATCCTTCTCGTAACCCACGTACTCGGCGATGTAATCGTAACGCTTGTGCTGCTTCATGAACGGAGGAGCGTTTTTCTTGATGTACAGCGGCAAGAACGTCCTTTGGGGCAAGCCTCCAGCTTGCTGTCCGCTTACCGTAGCGCCAATCTGCTGCACTTCAGTTGCTCCAACGTCCGCCATTTCCTAAAACCTCTTTACGTTCCTTCCAGAATCTCCCTTCTCTTGTTTACGAATTCGAAGAAAAATGCTTTCTTGGCGTAAGTGCCCCAAGCCCAGCCTGCGCTCAAGCCCAAGCCTGCTGAAATCAAAATGTTGGAACTCAAGAAGTACAAAGCTCCGATGCCCAACGCAACCGCGGCAGCCCTGCTGATCTGGATTGCCCTCCACTCGCCCAGCTGGACTCCCAAGAAATCCTGCCTGGTTGAAACCTTGACAACCGGCTTTCCCTCGGTTTGCACCGGAAGCCACACGGGCGTGTAAGTCCACTGTTTCCCCAAAGCTTCGCTGGGCGCAACCGGAACGGTTTGCTTCAAACCCTGCAAGTCTGTTTTAACCTGCATTTTCCCCTTTTCCTCCACTATATCCACTAAATACTATACGTTCCTCCCGTTTTCCCCTCGAAATGGGGGGAAAGGCCTTTCAAAACCGCATTCGGCCTTCGCTTGGTTTAGTACTGCCTTTGAAACCCTCTTTGGCTTCTATAAACTACTGAAATCCATTATTTATAAACTTGTCGGTAGTAACAACTAGGGGGGTTGGCGGGAGTAGCTGGGATTCCGGCCGGCTTCTTTGCCGGGCTGGGGGGATTGCAGGAAATACCGGCAGTCGGGATTAAAAACCGCCGTTGTTTTCCGAAGGTTTTGTCGTCAGGAAGCGAAGTTTGGAAAGGTTTAAAAAGCGCAGTTGGGATATAGGTTGGCTCGCGTTCAACCTGCGGTGTCGAGGATTTTCGCCGAGTCCGCGAAAGTCTTTAATACGGCGTGGGTTGTGGTGAGTGCATATCCTTCATAGGAAGTTAAGAGAGAGTAGAAAATCGACTGTCGAAAGACAGAGGTGGTTACGTGAAAAGCGTGAATGTAAAGAGAATCGCTGCCGCTGCTGCAGGCGCCGCAATGTTGGGCGCTGCTTTTGCAGGTGCAGTTGCAGTAGACCCCGGACTGGCCGGATTTCAGTTCTTTTCGAACGGCAGCCCGAATGTAGTGTTAGTCGTAGGTTCGAAAGCGCAGCCTGCTGACGCAGTTGCCGCGGCGAACGTCGGTGCGATGATCGGAAACTTGGCGTACCAAAGCGGTGCGGCTGTTGAAGTCACCGGAACCGACTTGCTGACGTGCTCTGGCGGAAGCGGCGCGGGAAGCGCGACTTTGACCGTCGAGACTCCGGGAGTAAACCCGGCTTTGGCGTACGAAGTCAAGACGTACGTAAGCGACTATCTGGACTCTAGCAGCGACACTGTAAGAAATGTCACTGCAGCCGTTCCTTCGGTGAGCAACGGAACTATTTCCGGAGACCCGAAGTTGATTTCCCAGGACCACACTCAAATTTTGGTCATGCCCAGCTCTGGAAAAATCTCCAACTCGAAAGGCTTGAACGTCAAGCAGGAGCAGAGAGTGCGCCTGTACGCGAAAACCATGTACGACGAGGGTGATGACAGGCTGGAGGGTCAACAGACGACTGTACTTTACGAAACGACCTTCTCCGACCCGTTGCCTTTGTGTTGGGATTCTACCAAGACTCAAGCACTCTGCCCTGACAAGGATTTGCTCACCAAGAGCCGCACCAAGATTTCATTCTTGGGTGACTCGTGGGTGATCATTCCCTACAGCGGAAAGACGTGGAGCTTGGGTGCTGATGGCATTGTAGGCGCTTCGCTCGGAAAGGAAGTCGACTACAAGAGCTTCATGGTATCCGGCGACTCTACTACTCTGCCTGACGGCAAGAAAGTAGTGCTGCTGGACATTACCGGAATCGGTACCGGCACGTCAACTCAAACGAGGGCTACCTTCCAAATCTACGCTGCAGACGGTTCATTGCTCGACCAGACTTCACTCTATCCTCTCGAGTCTTACGACAAGAACGGAGTCGTAATCTTCTTGTGGGATGCTGTGGGTGGATCTATCGGCGGGACCGACTACTCGGAAGTTTCGTTGTTCGCCAACAAGCTAGACTTGGTTGACGGCCAAAAGATTTCCGGGCAAGGGTACTGGAAAGCGGACTTGGTTTCACAAGCAGTGAGCTCGACCGAAGGACTGCAGAAAATCGTCTTGTACAACGACAACGACATTTACAACCTCGCTGCTGGCGAAAGCGTCCAGCTGATAAAGAACATTCCGGGATTGAAGGTAACCTTCAACGGACTGTCTTTGAAGGACGAGGACTACGACCCACTGTCATTCACTCTCAGGAAAGACTACCAACTGACTATCGGAGCTGGCGTTACCATCAGCGGAGACATGATACAAATTTCCAGCACCAGGACCAACGCCTTCCAGTTTGAAAGCGGAGCAGTCAACCTCGACAGCATTTTCGTAATTGTCGCACCTAACTTCGTCAATGCAAGCAACAGCACCTACAACTACGGGGCTGGTACTATCTTCTACCGCGACACTAGTCCAGACAACTACGTGAATGGTTCTACGGCTAATGGTACTTTTGTGGCTGGTTTCAACGCCAGTGGTAGCGGTGGTAGCACATACACGAGTGCCGTAAACTACTATCCGTCGGCTTCAGACACTGTTCAGATACGCTTTAGCGACAACGCCAACTTTACTACGGCTACCAGGGACATTCTGCAGGATGCGTACACAGCGAGCAACGACCGGTTCTTGATCACTGTGTCCGAACCAACTGAAGATGGCGAAGTTACCTCCACTGTTGGTTCAACTGCCGACTCCGACCCGTATTGGGTGATTCAATACGACCAGGCCTTGCGGCAGTACGTAAACACAATCGGCACCACTACCGTTGACAAGATCGGCTACGAAGTTCAAACACAAACCGGCACTGCGACTGGAGACAACCTCAATGAATCCATTGTTACCGCCACCTCCACTACTGGACTCAGCATTTCCAACAAGGAACCGAAGTACGTCAGCCTGAGGGGAAGCAACTTCAAGAGCATTTCCACCGAAAGCGTGGTCATCAACTACGCCAAGAAACTCGGCTACGCCAAGTACGTGTTGGGCAAGGCTTCCGTGAACGCAACCGCCAACAAAGCCTCTAAGGACTACGCGGCTGGAGAAATCGCGTTGGACGACTCCGGCTACAAGGTGACCGTCGATGCGATTAAAGCGACGGGTGTAGGCGGTGCCGTGGGCAATGCTGACAAGCTCGGAACTTCAATCGAGACCGCTGACAGCGTGACTCCGTTGGACACTAGCGCAAACCCGCTGGTAGTTCTGGACACCAACCCGTTGGCAACCCAGTCTGCGAACGTGATCACCTTCGGTGGTCAAATAGTCAACAGCGTTTCCGCCTCTGCTTTGGCTGGAGCCGAGTTGACTATAAGCAGCGATCCGGTTGTCAAGATGGTCGGAACCAGGCTGGTTGTGGCAGGCTACGATGCTGCCGGAACTAGTGCTGCCGCCAACTCGCTGATCGGGTGGCTGGCGGAGAACAGGGCTTCGTTGACCCAGTAAGTTCCTTTGAAAGGGCGTAACAAACGCGCGCCCTTTTTCCCTTTTTTTTCTTTTTTTCTTCTTTTTCTTTCGCGCAGGATTCGGGCGGTTTAGCAGCGGGGATATAGTGCTTTAAGCTCTTTCCCGAACGTTTAATTGAAGAGAGGGGATGGTTTTTCGTGAATAGGCAAAAGCTTTTCCAGTATGCGATAATTTTCTTGATTCTGACGTTCTTTCTAGGCTTCTTCTGGCCGGTGCTTTACTCCCCGAAAGAAGAGGCTTCGCCTTCCGCTTCGCCCACTCCGGCTTCCTTTTCAGCCAACGCCACTGCAACAGCTAGAGTTGCCAAGCTGGGCAGCAAGGTTGTCTTGTACTGCCAGCAGAAGAGCCAAGAGTCTTTGGGAAGCTTGAAGGCGGATTTGGAGAAAATCGCAGGGGTGAGTAGGGTTTTAGCGGGCGGGAGCCTTTTCGACGTGACTTTCACGCAAAACGCCACTGCGGAAGATTTTGCCGCTGTTGAAACTTCGGCTTCTTCTTACTGCAACGCCAGCCTGGCTTTCAGGAAAGCCTTGCAGCTGGAGTTCTCCGGGCCGGTTTCTTTCAACTACTCGGGAGTAGAGGGAGTGCAGTCCACGCGCTTGCCTTTCGACTTGTGCTCGAAGCAAAACTGGGACTGCCTAGTGTTTTCCTCCACCCCCGAAAACTCCACGGTGGGCGTTTCAATCTCGCTTTCGAACGAAGGCGGTTTGGAACAGGGGACCGTGCAGGAAATAGCTGGCTTGAACATTGCGAATGCTGTTGAAACCAACTCTTCCTAAGTGTCTAGCAAAGGGGTTAAAAACGCCGGGAAACAGAATTTTTTTCCTATTAACTGATTTTTTTCAAAATGGTTTACAGGGGTGTTTGCTGTTGAAAGAAGGGGATTTCGTTGAACTGAATTTCACCGGGAAAGTGAACGGAAAGGTTTTCGAAACCACGATTGCCGAGGAAGCTAAGAAAGCGGGTTTTTACGACGAAAAGCGCGTTTTCAAGCCCGTTTTGATAGTCGCCGGAAAGAAAATGATAGTCCCCGGCTTGGACGAGGAAGTGCTGAACGCAAGTGAGGGAAATGGTTTCAAGAGTGTTTCCCTTTCCCCGGAGAAGGCTTTCGGGTTGAAAAAGCCGGAGTTGCTGCGCTTGATTCCGATTTCAAAGTTCAAAGAACAGGGGATTGAAGTAGCCCCGGGCTTGCCTCTGGACATCGACGGAATGCCGGCTAGGGTTGTTGCTGTTGAAGGCGGGAGGGTGAGGGTGGACTTCAACCACCCGCTCGCGGGGCAGAACGTAGAGTATTCCTTCAAAGTGGAAAAAGTTTATTCCGACTCCGCTTCCAAACTCCAGAGTGCGGCTAAATACTTTTTCGAAAGCGGGGTGTCGGCAAAGCTTGACGGCAGCACCGCCAGGTTTTCAGTTCCGGCGAGCGCGCGCAAGGACGCGGTTTTCCTGGATGCGAAGTTCAGGGCGATAGACTTGCTGTTGAACTTCGTTCCCGACGTGAAAAGCGTGTTTTTCGAGGAAGAGTATTCCGCGCAACAGCCGCACGACGTAAAAGCTTAAAAAGTGGAACGGGCTATCAACTTCTTTTCACCCAGACGGCATGCGTTCAAAACGGTGTTTTAAAATGGCTGATTACATTCAATTCGAAGACCACGAGCGGGCAATGGTCGCTTTCCTGGCCATAGTATTCGCTTTCGCCGTTCTCTCCTACTACGCCTAGCGGGCTTTGCTTGCTTCTATCGCGTCGAAACCGGCGTATGCCCTGAGGGCTTTAGGCAATAGCACGCTTCCATCTTTCTGCTGGAAGTTTTCCAAAACCGCCCTGAGAGTTCTCGAGGAGGTGGCAAGCGCAGTGGCGTTGAGAGTATGCAAATACTCTTTCTTTTCATCGTGCGCCCCCTGCTTTCCAATGCGGTATTTCAAGTTCAAGCCCGCTGCTTGGTAGGACGTGCAGTTGCTTATGCTGCACACTTCCCTGTATTTCTGTTCCCTCGCGAACCAAGCTTCAATATCGTACTTTTTCGCGGCTACAATCCCGATGTCTCCGGTGCAAACGCTTACGACCCTGTACGGAATCTCGAGTTTTTGCCACAATTCCTCGGCGTTTTCCAAAAGCTTTTCGTGCCACTCCCAACTCTCGTCCGGAGTGCATAGGACGATCTGCTCTACTTTGTTGAACTGGTGCATGCGGTAAAGCCCTTTCGTGTCAACCCCGTGAGCTCCTATTTCCCTCCTGAAGCATTGGCTTAACCCGGCGAATTTAATGGGAAGGTTTTCTTCCTCGAGAACCTCGCCCTGGAACTGTGCGATCAACGGGTGTTCGC